>CAZPWR010000061.1:0-3365 GCA_964590555.1 uncultured Anaerolineae bacterium
GCTGAAATCCGAGGAGAAGGTTTTAGCCTTGAATCCGGCCCCGATGGCCACTTCCGCCTGGAGAAGCCAACCTTGCCCTTGAGCCTTTCCATCTCCTGCGAAGGATACGAAGCCCTCAAGGTCACCCTGCTTGCGGAAGAAGAGCTTGCTTTTCCTCGCACCTTCCTCCTCAAACCCAACCGGGTGGAAGGCTTCGTTAGCGATGCTTACACCGGCCTACCGCTTAAGGGAGTGCAGGTCCACACCGCCGATTGGGAGACCACTTCCGATGAGCATGGCCACTTCGTCCTGAGGAGATTGGTTCCAGGGGAAGAGGTATCCCTTGAAGCCGAAGGCTACTTCAGCGCCACCATCCCTTTTACTGGCTCTGCCCCAATTAGAATTGCCCTCCGCCCCAGGACGGTTCTGGTGAAAGTTGTGGAAAAATTCACCCAAAAGCCCTTGCCCGGAGCCGAAGTCTACCTGAGGGGCCTCGCCTTCCGAACCGATGAGAAGGGGGAGGTATTGCTTCAAGCTCCTGCCGAAGGCGAAGTAATTGCGGCCTCTTCCCCGGCCCATGCCCCCGCCCAAGCGACCTTCAAAGGCGAGGAGAAGTTGACCCTGGAGCTTCCACCGTTGAGATGGGAAGTGAGGATTTACGATTCCACAAATGCAGAACCCATTTCCGGGGCATGGCTCTACATCCAAGGCAAGAGGTTCGGCCCATCCCACCATGGAAAATTGACCGTGGAAGGCGTCCCACCCGAAGGGGAGATGATCTTGAAAGCGCCTGGCTACACCCTCTTACGCTTCAACCCCGACCAGGCGAAGTGGGAGAAGGCCTCCCTTGCCATCAACTTAACCCTCAGGCCTTTCCAAGTTCGTGGAATTTACATACCTTTTGTCCTGCTTGTTAAGCCCGAGAGGGTTCGGGAACTTCTTGAGCTTGTGGACAAAACCGAGCTTAACGCTGTAGTCGTGGACGTGAAAAGCGACCGGGGCTTTCTGGCCTGGGACTCAAAAGTCCCCTTAGCCGAGGAGTTAGGGGTAATCCGGAAGCTGGAAAGCCGCACCCTCAAGGAAATCCTCCGGTTTTGCCGAGAAAAGGGGATTTACACCATCGCCAGGATGGTGGTCTTCAAAGACAATCCCTTAGCCTTTGGCAGGCCGGAGCTTGCGGTGAAGAGGAAAGATGGGACCGTATGGCTTGATAGGGAGAACCTGGGGTGGGGGAACCCGTTCCGGAAAGAGGTTTGGGATTACAACATCGCTTTGGCAAAGGAAGTGGCCTCTCTGGGCTTTGACGAAATCAACCTGGATTACATCCGCTTCCCTTCCGATGGTGACCTGGGGGCTATAGCTTGGGAGGAAACGAACACTTTGGAGACAAGGACTGAAGCGATACGCAGCTTCATAAAGGCTTTCTCGGAAGCCTTGGCTCCTTTCCCCGTCTTCCTCTCCGCCGATGTCTTCGGGCTCACCCCTTGGGTAGAAGGCGGAGGGGACATGGGCATAGGGCAGCGGATTGAGGATATATCCCCTTACGTGGATTACCTTTGCCCCATGGTTTACCCCTCAACTTTCGCTCCTGGCGCATTGGGGTATGAGAATCCAGCCCTCTACCCTTACGAAGTTGTCTACCGGAGCACGGTTAAGGCCAAGGAGAGGAGCAAAGCCTTAGTCCGTCCTTGGCTCCAGCACTATTCCCTTTACGGGGTAACTTACGGTTTGGAGCAATTCCAAGCGCAGCGCAGAGCAGCCGAGGAAGCTGGGGCCTGGGGCTGGGTATGGTGGAACGCCGGGGGGTTCTACGAAGAATCCCTATTTGCTCCGGGAAAATAAAGCAGGGCCGCAGCTAAACCCACCATCTTCTGCTCTACTGGACGTTGTCCCTCGCTCATTGAGGCTTACTTCCTCCGAATCTGGCGAACACCTTTTATAATGCTGCGGTCGCTGGCGCGGACCTCCTGGGTAGTGGGGCCGCCTTCGGCTTCCTGGACTATGTCTTGAATCTTGCTGCCGCTTTCGGCCAGCACTCGCTGGACAACCTTGCTCTGCATCAAGCTGGTAGTGTTTCTCTGGGTCGTGAGGGCACAGCCCTTATAACCCCCTGCATGGGATTATTAAGTTTCCCCACCCTCGTTTGCTGGGGGATTGCCAAGGTTTTGGGTCCCACTCGTGGCAGGTATGCAGGGGAAGGCAGCTCGCCCCTTATCTTTGTTTTTTGTGGGCACATCCCCAATGCCCACTGGGGGCTTTGCCCCTTGCCCCAATTTAATCTCAGGTCGCGTAGGCCGACATTTATCCCAAAAGGCTGATTTTAATCGGCATAAAAGTGAGCGCGTATCCCCCAGACCCACCGCCAGGAGGTGAACCCTCAGGGTGCTCAATCGGCAAGTTTGTGCGTAACTCGCTTTCGTGTTATACTTGGCCATCAAAATTTTAAGGGGGAGCAGTGCGAAAAGGATTTTGTGCGGTTTTAGTGCTTTTCTTCGTAGGGCTTGCGGTTTTGGCCTGCAAGCCTTCAAAGGCGACTCAAGTTCCAACCCCTAAGCCGACGCTAACTTTTACCCCAACCCGCGAACTCACCCCGACTGCCCAGGCACCAACGAAAACTCCTACTCCCAAGCCAACACCAACGCTTACCCCAACCCCCAAACCAACACCGACTTTTACCCCAAAGCCAACGCCGACCTTTACTCCAACCCCAAAGCCTACTCCTACCCCGACTTCGCCACCGCGCCGGCTAAGCACCGGCACTTTCATCAAGCAAACGGCGCCCCTTGACGGCTACGGCGAGCTGGAAATACACAACGGCACAAACTTAGATGCCGTTGCCGTCTTCACCACCCTCGCTGACGAAGTAATCTTTGCCGTTTACATCCAAGCTCACAGCAAATTCACCGTTTCAGGGATACGGGATGGCACTTATAAACTCTACTTCATGCTTGGGGAAGATTGGGACGAAAAGGAGCACCGCTTCACCCGCAAGGTGAGGCGCGCTGTCTTTGAAGATTACTTCCCTTACACTACGACCCAGACCACCGCTGCCGTTTGGAGCGTTACCCTTCATCCGGTAGTGGGTGGCACAGCCGAAACTGAAGATGTTAGCGAAGCCGAATTCCCTCCCCTCCGCTAACCCTCAGGGACAACGCACGATATCCTGAGCCCAAAGGCAATCGGCACAGGAAGGAGACCACCCCCAGCAGCCGCTGTTGGATTCGGCAAGGTCACAGGTATCTCGGAGCAGGCAATCCACGCACGAGGGGAAGCGAAAGTTCAGCACTTCAGCTCGGAAGCGGACGTATTCGTCCGAGGTCCAGATTTCGTCCAGGCTTTTCTCGTTGACGTTGCCCAGGACGTAGCGGGTCACGTTCTTGCGGCGG
>CAZPWR010000062.1:0-3997 GCA_964590555.1 uncultured Anaerolineae bacterium
CGGAGGAGACGCAGGCGCTCAAGCCTATCTGCTGGAAGCGGCTGCTGGTCGTAGAAAATGACCACTTGGGGAAGGTCTGGGTCGGGCATGGGGATTGGGTAAGAGCTGCGGGGGATTATGGCCTTTAGCTTTTCCTTGGCCCTTTCTATGGAAAAATCCTGGGGGAGGAAATGGTGTCGGAAAAGATAGCGGAGGAAGGCCGTAGCGGCGGCGAGGTAAGTTTGTTCGGTGAAGCGGGAAAAGCCCTTTTTGTCAAGCCAGAGGAAAAATTCCTCCAAAGCCTCTTCACCGATGCAAGAAACGGTGGGATTGGGGGAATCGCTCTTTTCGGCCAAGAACTCCAGGAAAGCCTTGAGGCCAGTGGAGTAAGTTTTGTAGGTGTGAGGGCTTGCCCCCAAGCCTCGGAGGAACTTTTCGGCAGTTTCATCCAGGAGCAAATCTACCATCAAGCTGTTTCCTTAAGCTTATCCCACCAAGCTATGGGGACCCCGCGGCTGTTCAAAAGAATCGGCCGTCCCTTGCCTCGGATGGCATCGGCATTGACTATGCAGCGGGAGACGTCAGGCAGGGATGGGATTTCGTACATGACGTCCAAGAGGGTTTCCTCAATGATGGTGCGCAAGCCTCTGGCTCCGGTCTTGCGCTTGAGGGCTTCTTCGGCGGCAGCCTCCAGGGCCTCAGGGGTGAAGACAAGCTCCACATTATCTAAGGCAAAAAGCTGCTGGAACTGCTTCACGATGGCATTTTTGGGCTTGGTGAGGATATCAATCATCGCCTGCTTATCCAGCGGGTCAACGCTAACGATAACAGGCAATCGGCCGACAAATTCGGGAATAAAGCCGAACTTCATGAGGTCATCGGGGATTACTTGGCGCAAGAGCTCGGCAGTCTCCAGCTCCCGGCTTTTTGTTTCTTCACCCTTTAAGAAGCCCACCCTGCCCTTTATGCCGAGGCGTTCAGCTACGATTCTATCCAGGCCCTCAAAGGCTCCTCCGCAGATGAAGAGTATGTCGGTAGTGTCAATTTGGATGAATTCCTGGTACGGGTGCTTTCGTCCCCCCTGGGGCGGGACATTGGCCACGGTACCCTCAATAATTTTGAGGAGCGCTTGCTGCACCCCTTCTCCCGAGACATCCCTGGTAATGGATGGGTTATCGCCTGACTTGCGGGCAATTTTGTCTATCTCGTCAATGTAGACGATGCCCTTCTGCGCCCTGGCGATGTCGTAATCGGCGGCCTGGATAAGGCGCAAGAGGATGTTCTCTACGTCCTCCCCCACGTAGCCGGCCTCGGTGAGGGAAGTGGCATCGGCTATGGCGAAAGGAACGTCCAAGATTTTGGCCAGGGTCTGGGCCAAGAGGGTTTTCCCGCAGCCTGTGGGTCCGATGAGGAGGATGTTGGACTTTTGGATTTCCACTTCGGCCGTCTTTCGGCGGTTGAGGATGCGCTTATAGTGGTTGTAGACGGCTACGGAGAGGACCTTTTTGGCTTTTTCTTGCCCCACCACGTATTGGTTAAGGGCCTCGTAAATTTCCCTTGGGGGAGGGACATGCGGGAGAAATTCTTCCTCTTCGGAATCGCCTTTTTCCTCAAAGATTCGCACGCAAAGTTCGGCGCAGTCTCGGCAGATGTAGACGTTGTTAGGGCCAGCGATTAGCTTTCCAGCTATCGTTTCTGGCCTTCCGCAAAAGGAGCACTGGGAGAAGAACATAGGCTTAACCTCTTTCGGCGGAAGTTCCGGGTGCCCCCCTCTTTTTACCCGGAGGCACTTCCAGTACTTCGTCAATTATCCCGTATTCCACGGCGCCTTTAGCATCCATGTAGTAATCTCGGTCAAAGTCCTGGATAATCTTCTCCAGCGGTTGGCCGGTGTGGTAAGCCAAGAGCTCCTGGATTATCCTTTGGACCCTCAAGAGCTCTTTAGCCTGGATTTCAATATCGGGGGCGTAGCCTTGGATTCCTCCGCCTGCTGGGTGCATGTGGATAGTGGCGTGGGGTAGAGCATAACGTTTGCCCTTGGTTCCCGCAGCCAGTAAGACCGTCCCCATGCTGGCAGTCCAGCCTACGGCTATGGTAGAAACGGGAGCCCTTATCAGCTGCATGGTATCGTAGATGGCAAGGCCGGGGTATATAGCCCCGCCTGGGCAGTTTATGTAGAGGTAAATGTCCCTCTCCGGGTCCTCCCGGTCAAGGTAAAGAAGCTGGGCTACGATGAGGTTTGCTACCTGGTCAGTTATGGGTGTACCGAGGAAGATTATCCTTTCCTTGAGGAGCAGGGAGTAGATATCGTAGACCCGTTCTCCTCTTCCGGTGGACTCAATCACCATCGGGATTATTGCCTTCGCTCTCATCCTGTGCCTCCTCCACCATTATCTCCAGAATCCGGTCCTTGATTTTAGCTCTCAGCAAGGCCGTAGCCAGTTCCTCCTTAAGCCCTGGGGTAGGAAAACGCCTTCTGATTTTCCTCTCAGCCAGCCACGAATCATAGGCTTTTATGAACTCCTCCACTTCGCTTTCCGGGACCTCTATCTTTTCTTCGTAGATGAACTTTGCCAATGCGAGGCGATTCTTCAACCTTTCTTCAACTTGAGGTCTAATCTCTTGACGATATTGTTCAAAGGATTTGCCTTCTGCTTTCAGGTATTGCTCCAGAGATAGCCCCCTTTTTCGGAGGGCCTTATCTTGTTCAAGGAGTGTGTTTTCCACTTCCCGCTCCAAAAGCAGCGGTGGAAATTCCACCTTGGCGTTAGATAAGAGGGCATCCAGTGCTTCGTAGAAGGCCTCGTCTGTGGCAGTTCGCTCCTTCTGTTCCCTAAGGTCCCTTCGGATTTGCTCCTTCAGCTCCTCAAGGGAGTTGAAATCTCCCCAGGAGCGGGCGAACTCATCGTCAAGGGGAGGAAGCTGCTTCCCTTTTACTTCGTGAACTTTTAGGTGAAGGGTAATTTCCTGCCCGTCTTTAAGGTTTAAGGAGAAGGATTTTTCCTGGCCTGCTTCAAGGCCTTCCAGGTTCTGCACTAAGCCCGGGATGGGCTCTTGTTCTGGGTCCAGGAATAGGACAGCGTTTTCATTTCGCCTTTCCTGTGAACCGTACTTAAAGGTCATATCGGCCACTACGAGGTCACCCTTGGAAGCGCTGCGCTCCACGGTAACCCAGGTTGCTCTCTCTTCCTGGAGCTTCTTTAGAACCTCGTTTACTTCTTCCTCGCTGACCTCTACTTTTTTCTTCTTAACTTTCAGGCTGCGGTAATCTCCCAGCTCAACGATGGGCTTGAGTGGCACTCTGAAGGTTATTGAAAAAGGCTCTGCAGAAGCATCCTGGACCTGTCCTGGGCCTATTGGGTCAAGGTTGAGGTCGGAGATAAGCTTGGGGTAAATTTTGTGGGACAAGTTCTCCAGGGCTACATCGTAAATCGTCTTTTCCCCTACCAAACGCCGGACAACGTCGTAGGGGGCTTTTCCTCTGCGGAAGCCGGGTATTGTCATTTCCTTGGAGATAGCCTGGGCAGCCTCTTTGAGGGCTTGTGCTTTTTCGTCCTCATCAAATTCAACCTTTATTAAGATTTCGCAGCTGCCCAGTTCCTCGGTGGTAACCTTCATTTCCTCCTCCTTTCGTCAAAGTGAGGGCATTATACCATGTCAAGGCCAAAATTAAAAGCGCCCGAAGGCGCTTCTGAGTGGGGAAGGAGGGACTCGAACCCTCACGGGCAAAGCCCACGTGATCCTAAGTCACGCTCGTCTGCCAATTCCGACACTTCCCCTCTTTTAGTATTATACCAATCATCCGGTTCAAAGGCAACTTTCACGCCGATTAAAATCAGCCTCCTTCGGCCAGAGGTCGGCCTATGCCGACCCCCGTACCCCTTGCGAGGGGGTATGGGGGTGTAGGGGGCGAAGCCCCCTGGCGGGGGCTTGGGGGTCCTTTCCCCGCCCACTCCAAGTGGCCCTTTTTGGACTCTGCGCGGGCCGCCGTAGGCGCCCGCGCCCGGCTCGCGCGGAG
>CAZPWR010000063.1:0-2127 GCA_964590555.1 uncultured Anaerolineae bacterium
AAGGCAAATTGGCCGTAGTGCACAATACGGGCTTTAGCTTCTCCCGCCTTCGCCCCAAAGGCGATGTGGTCCGCTCCACAGGGGGGATTGCCTCTGGCCCAGTAAGCTTCATGCGAGTCTTTGATACGGCCACCGATGTGATAAAGCAGGGCGGTAGGCGTCGCGGAGCCAATATGGGAATCCTCCGAGTTGATCACCCTGACATCCTGGAGTTCATCTCCTGCAAGGAGAAGGAAGGAGCATTCGCCAACTTCAACATCAGCGTGGCTATTACCGAGCGATTCATGCAGGCTCTAAGAGAGGATGGGGAATATGAGCTTGTGAACCCCCGGAACGGTGAAGTGGTCAAGCGCCTCAAGGCCAGGGAAGTTTTCGCCAAGATTGTGGAAGGGGCTTGGCGCAACGGCGAGCCTGGCGTCATCTTCTTGGACCGAATAAACGAGTTCAACCCTACACCGCACTTGGGTAAGATTGAATCCACTAACCCCTGCGGCGAGCAGCCCCTATTGCCCTATGAATCGTGCAACTTAGGCTCAATAAACCTCTCCAACATGGTGACCGATGACGGCCAAATTGACTGGGAAAAGTTGGAGCGCACAGTGAAGCTGGCCGTCCGCTTCCTGGACGACGTCATCACTGTGAACAAGCTCCCGCTGCCTCAGATAGAGGAAGCTACCTTAAGAACCCGCAAGATTGGCCTTGGGGTCATGGGCTTTGCCGATATGCTCATAAAGCTGGGCATACCATATGATTCGGAAGAGGCCATAAGCATAGCCTCACGGATAATGGAAGCCATCGCTTACTGGAGCAAGGAGGCATCAGTAGAGCTGGCGAAGGAAAGAGGGCCTTTCCCCGCTTTTGAAGGCTCAATCTACCCCCAGGGCAAGCTGCCTTCCCCTCCCCCTAACTCTTCCTCCTTTGATTGGGCCGGACTTGTGGAGCGAATCAAAAAGTATGGGATCCGAAACGCTGCCACTACCACAATCGCCCCCACAGGAAGCATCTCCATCATAGCCGGATGCTCCTCAGGCATTGAGCCTCTGTTCGCTCTGGCCTTCACCCGCAAGCACATCTTGGACGAGGACTCCTTCCCCGAAATCAACCCCCTCTTTGAGAAAGTAGCCCGTGAGCGCGGGTTCTATAACCTCAAAATCATGAGGAAAGTGGCAGAAACCGGCCGGATACAGGACATGGAAGAAATCCCACCCGACGTGCGCCGCATCTTCGTCACCGCCTTAGACATAGCCCCTGAATGGCACGTCCGGATGCAGGCCGCCTTCCAGCGCTGGACCGATAACAGCATCTCCAAGACTATAAACTTGCCATTTGAGGCCACGGTTGAGGATGTGGAAAGGGCCATCCTCTTGGCTTACGAGCTGGGCTGCAAAGGGGTGACTGTGTACCGCGATCGCAGCCGGGAAACGCAGGTTCTGAACGTAGGGGTTGAGGAGAAGGTGGAAGAAGCGAAAGCTGCCCAACCGGGCCTTCCTGGCGTCCTCGCCCCTCGCCCACGCCCGCTCATCACCCGCGGCACCACCGAGAAGATACCGTTGGGCTGCGGCCGCAACCTCTACGTTACCGTTAACGAGGACCAAGTGGGGCTGTGCGAGGTATTCCTGCAAGTGGGCAAATCGGGTGGATGCGTAGCTTCCCAGTCGGAAGCGATTGGAAGGCTAATCTCTTTGGCTCTGAGGAGCGGGATAAACCCCCAGGCTATAATCAAGCAACTTAAGGGGATAAGGTGCCCAGCCCCGACTTGGCACAACGGCGGCCCAATCCTCTCCTGCGCCGATGCTATCGCTAAGGCTATGGAAAGGTACATGAAAGCCCAGAAGGGTGAAGAAACGACCGCGCCGGCGGCCGTGCAACGCTCAAGGTCAACCTCCGCTGTTGATTTTGGCTTCTCGCCCGAATGCCCGGAGTGCGGGAGTCTACTGGAGTTCAGCGAGGGGTGCGTCATCTGCCGGAACTGCGGTTACTCCCAGTGCGGATGAAAGACAGGCAGGAACATTACAGGGCTCTGTACCGAAAAATCAAGCCTGGCTGGAAGCCTTCTACCGAGGTCTACCAAGAGCTTGTGGCTTCCTACCTCAATCCCGATGCCAAATTGCTGGACTTGGGCTGCGG
>CAZPWR010000064.1:0-4251 GCA_964590555.1 uncultured Anaerolineae bacterium
CCGCTAAAACCTTGTTGCTGCTTATTACAAGGCTCGCTATCCGGGGGGACTTAAAGGCCTCAGGTTTCCCCCCGGCTTTCTCGTATGCTTTTACTATGGCTTCAAACTCAGCAGCTATCTTATGTGTAACGCTCATAATCCTTGTTGGTCTCCACTGGTTCTACAAGCTCGCAAGGTATGCACCGGCGAGCATAATGCTCCCGAACAACTCTCGGGTCACCGGTGCGAATTATCTCCCCTCCACATATTAAGGAAGCGACATCAGCCACCGGAACCATTTCATCCCTATGAGTGATGAGGAGTACTGTAATTCCCTCGCTGACCATCCGGCGTATCAGGCGGGCAATATCTTCCAAAGATAGGACATCAATCCCGGAATCGGGCTCATCCAAGATAGCCAGCTTCGGGTGCATGGCGTATACAGCGGCCAGCTCAATGCGCTTGCGTTCCCCTCCCGATAAGCTCTCATCCACGTAGCGGTTCAAATAGTCGGACGGTGATAGTGCCACAGCCCTGAGGCTTTCCTCAATGCGAGATAGGGATGGCTCTTTCATCCCCAAAGCTATGTAATCTTTGACCTTGATACCTTCAAAGCGTGCTGGCTCTTGCCAAGCCAGGGTTATACCAAGCTTTGCCCTTTCGGTTATGGAAAGCTCGGTTATTTCCTGGCCGTAAAAGAGGATACTTCCTCGGGAAGGGTGATACCCTCCTGAGCCTATCAGGGCATAAGCCAGCGTAGATTTGCCGGAGCCATTGCGCCCCAGCAGGCAGTGGACCGTGCCTTCTTCCACGCTGAGGCTTACCCCTCGCAGGATTTCCTTCCCTTCTCTTTCCAGCCAAAGGTCTTGAACCCTTAGTATTTCCCCCATAGCTCTTGCCTCTTTTAACTATACCTCGGAAAAGGCGCGGGGTCAAGTCAGCGTGTGCGGAACGGTTGCTCTCGGCCGCAGGATTTTGAAAAACTGGGAAGCCCTGCCCAGGCCACTGAAACCTTGCTAAATAGCCCCCGCAGTGATAAAATTTTTAGGTAACCTTGTGAAGGAAGTAGCGGGGTAAGATGGGGCAGAACAAAATCATAGTGCGAGGAGCAAGGGAGCACAACCTCAAGAATATAACGGTGGAAATCCCCAGGGACAGGTTGGTGGTGATTACCGGAGTCTCCGGCTCCGGTAAGTCAAGCCTGGCCTTTGATACGCTTTACGCCGAGGGGCAGCGCCGCTACGTGGAATCGCTTTCTGCTTACGCTCGCCAGTTCCTGGGCCTTATGGAAAAGCCCGATGTAGATGTAATTGAAGGGCTATCGCCGGCTATCTCCATAGACCAAAAGGGGGTAAGCCACAACCCTCGCTCTACCGTGGGAACCGTCACCGAGGTCTACGACTACCTGCGCCTCCTATTCGCCCGGATCGGGAGACCACATTGCCCCAACTGCGGGAAGGAAATTTCCCCCCAGACCCCCCAACAAATCGTTGATTCCATCCTCTCCTTGCCCGAAAACACCAAGGTCATGCTCTTAGCACCCATAGTGAGGGGTCGCAAGGGCCACCACAAGAACGTCCTGGAAGAAATCCGCCGAGCGGGCTACGTCAGAGCCAGAATTGACGGCAAAATCATGGAGTTGGAAGAAGAAATTGAGCTTGACCGCTACAAGCTCCACACCATAGAAGCAGTGGTAGACCGCCTCGTAATCCACCATTCCGAAGATGAGGATTACCGCAGCCGCTTGGCCGATTCGGTGGAAACGGCCCTGAAGTTCGGGAATGGCGTTATCGTGGTTTCGGTGATGGAAGAAAATGGCTACCGTGACCTTCTTTTCTCAGAACATTCAGCTTGCATTGATTGCGGGATATCGCTGCCAGAGATTGAGCCCAGGACTTTCTCCTTCAACAGCCCGCATGGGGCTTGCCCCCACTGCTCCGGCCTCGGCGTAATAATGGAAATTGACCCTGACTTGGTTATACCCGATAAATCCCTGAGCCTCAAGGACGGAGCTATAGCCCCTTGGCGATATTTGGGTAAGGAAACCTCACGCTACTACATGCACCTCTTACGGCGCGTCTGCGAGTTCTACAAAATCCCCATGAACGTCCCAGTGCGAGAGTTAACCAAGGAGCAATTGGATATAATCCTGTACGGAACTCGCCCCGGTGAGATGGTCTCTCTGCCTTATTCCGACCAATACGGCCGCACACATTACTACGAAATCCCTTACGAAGGGGTAATCCCCAACCTCCAGCGCCGCTATCGGGAAACAGAGTCCGATTACATCCGGAGCGAGATTGAGCGCTACATGACTGCCAGGACCTGTCCCGTCTGCAATGGGACGAGGCTTCGCCCTGAAGCTTTAGCCATCACAGTGGACGGCAAAAACATAGCCGAAGTAGCCGCTATGTCTGTAACCCAGGCTCTGGAGTGGGTGGAGCGCCTCCAGGGGCCAGATTCACCCCTGACTGAAAAAGAACGCCTTATCGCTCACCAGATTCTGAAAGAGCTTAGGAACCGCCTCCGCTTCATGGTGGATGTAGGCCTTGATTACATAACCCTTGACCGGAGGGCCTCAACCCTTTCAGGAGGGGAGGCGCAGAGGATAAGGTTGGCTACTCAGATAGGCTCTCAGCTTGCCGGAGTCCTTTACATCTTGGACGAACCCTCAGTAGGCTTGCACCAGAGGGATAACGCCCGCCTCATCCAAACTCTCAAGCACCTCAGGGACCTCGGGAACACAGTCATAGTTGTAGAACACGACGAGAACACAATCCGCTCGGCCGATTACATCATTGACTTAGGGCCAGGGGCAGGGGATAAAGGCGGAGAAGTGGTAGTGGCCGGGACCCTTGATGACCTCCTGCGCTGCCCCCGCTCCATAACCGGAATGTACCTCAGGGGGGAAAGGAAGATAGAAGTTCCTAAATTCAGGCGTCCCGGAAACGGCCACTTCCTTACCGTCCACGGTGCCGCTGAAAACAACCTCAAGAACATAACCGTGCGCTTCCCCTTGGGCACTTTCATCTGCGTGACCGGAGTTTCGGGCTCAGGCAAATCAAGCTTAGTGATAGAGGTCCTTTACAAGGCCTTGGCTCAGAAGCTCTATAGGGCCAGGGAAAAGCCTGGCAAACACCTCTTTATTGAAGGTGTAGAGCACATTGACAAAGTCATAAACGTGGACCAATCTCCCATTGGCAGGACGCCGAGGAGCAACCCGGCCACTTATACCGGAGCCTTTACCCCCATAAGGGAGCTATTTGCCTCCCTACCCGAAGCTCGCCTAAGGGGTTACACCCCCGGCCGCTTTTCGTTCAACGTCAAGGGCGGAAGGTGCGAAGCCTGCGAAGGCGCAGGCATAATCCGAATAGAAATGCAGTTCCTGCCCGATGTTTACGTCCCCTGCGAGGTCTGCAAAGGCAAACGCTACAACCGTGAGACTTTGGAAATCCGCTACAAAGGCAAGAACATATCCGAAGTCCTGGACATGACCGTGGAAGAAGCAATGGAATTCTTCGGCAACATACCCCAGATAAAGGCCAAGCTCCAGACCTTATACGATGTCGGGCTTGGGTACATTAAGCTCGGCCAGCCGGCACCAACCCTCTCCGGTGGGGAGGCGCAGAGGGTAAAGCTGGCCCGAGAGCTTTCCCGCAAGGCTACCGGACGCACCCTCTATATCCTTGACGAACCCACCACTGGCCTCCACTTTGCCGATATTGAAAAGCTATTAAACGTCCTCAACCGCTTGGTAGACGCCGGAAATACCGTGATTGTAATTGAGCACAACCTGGACGTGATAAAGTGCGCCGATTGGATAATAGACTTAGGGCCGGAAGGAGGCGATAAAGGGGGCTGGGTCATAGCCGAAGGGACCCCGGAGGAGGTAGCGATGGTGCCTCACTCCTATACCGGCCAATTCTTAAAGAAAGTCCTTTTCCCTGAGGAGGCGAAACAATGCGCATACCTATAATCGCCGGCAATTGGAAGATGAACAAAACCGTTCGTGAAGCTGTGGAATTTTTAGAAGCCGTTAAAGACGAGCTGGACGCAGTGAAAGGGGTGGAGAAGGTACTTTGCCCTCCTTTCACGGCCATAAGCACCGTAGCTCAATTGGTCAAAGGGACGAGCATAAAAGTGGGAGCGCAGGATGTCTTCTGGGAAGAGAAGGGGGCATACACTGGGGAAATATCCCCGGTGATGCTGAAAGAATTCTGCGAGTATGTAATCATCGGCCACTCCGAGAGGAGGAAGTATTTTGGGGAGACC
>CAZPWR010000065.1:0-1702 GCA_964590555.1 uncultured Anaerolineae bacterium
AATATGCACTTGAAGCCGGATGCAAGCGGTTGGATGTCTTCTTCATGATTGCCCTCCCCCGCCAGGATTTCCAATCGGTCATGGAAACGGTTGACTACGCAGGGAAGCTAATGCGGGAATTCAACCGGGGAAAGGACCTGCGCCTTTTCCCCTTCATCTCTCCGATGGCCCCTTTCCTTGACCCCGGAAGTGAAGCCTTTGAAAATCCTGAGCAATTCGGTTACAGAGTTTTTTACCGTTCCCTTGAGGAGCACCGCCGTGCCCTGGAAATGCCAAGCTGGAAGTATTTCCTGAGCTACGAAACCATTTGGCTGAGCAGGGAGGAGATAGTGGAAAGCACTTACGAGGCAGGACTGCGTCTGAATGAGCTCAAGAAAGCCCATGGCCTGATTTCCCAGCGCAAAGCTGAGGATGTAGCTTCTCGCATCCAAAGGGCCCGCTCCCTCATCCGCCAAATTGATGAGGTTCTCGCCATGTCAAGAAGCGATTTAAGGGAGAAATTCTTAACGGCCCTTAAGCCGCAAGTAGATAAAGCCAATACCTCTACCGTTTGTGACAAAGAGGAGCTTAACCTGAGGCTTGGGTTCCTGAACCTGCATTTCCTCAGAAGCGCGACCATCCTCCTCCGGGGGTCAGAGCTATGAGCCCTTGTACCAAGGCCCACAGATTGCACCTCCCCCCGACTTTCGCTGCCTTTCGCTATCGTAATTACCGACTTTGGTTTGCGGGTCAGGGCTTTTCCCTTATGGGGACCTGGATGCAATCGGTTGCGCAGGGCTGGGTCGTTTACCAACTTACTGCTTCTCGTTTTGCCCTGGGGCTAATCTCCTTCGTAGCCACAATACCGACCCTTTTCCTCATGCTCCCAGCTGGGGCCCTGGCCGATAGAATCCCGAAGCGCCATCTCCTTTTAGCAGCTCAAGTAGCCTTGATGCTCTTCGCCTTAGTCCTCGCCTGCCTCGCAGCAACTGGTGCCCTTGAGTTCTGGCACATAGCTCTCATGGCTTTCCTTTCAGGTGTCGCTAACTCCTTTGATGCCCCTGCCCGCCAATCCCTGGTGGTGGAACTTGTGGATGACCGGCGAGATTTAATGAATGCCATCGCCCTCAATTCCATGATGTTCAACTTGGCCCGGGTTGTGGGACCAGCTATAGGAGGAATTATACTGGCAAACCTGGGGCCAGCTTGGTGCTTCGGGATAAATGCCTTCAGCTTCCTGGCAGTTATCTTAGCCCTCTTGGCTATGGACATAGAAGACGTGGCCTATGCCTCTTCCTCAGAATCCCTCCTGCGCCAGCTGGCCGAAGGCATCCACTACACCATCAGCAACCGGTTAGCTTTAGTGATTATCCTGATGGTTGGCGTTTCTACCCTGTTCGGCTTCTCGTATTCAACCCTTCTGCCTGCTTACGCCGCCGACATCCTCAGAGTTGGGGAAAAGGGCCTCGGCTTCCTCAACACTGCCGTAGGGGTTGGCGCTTTGATCGGCGCCTTGATAGTGGCCTCCCTGAGCCGACTCAGACGCAAAGGCTGGCTTCTCTTAGCAGGAAGCCTGCTCTTTCCCGCCGCTCTTTTAACCTTCTCTTTCTCCTCCAACTACCGCCTTTCCCTTCTCATCCTTGTGTTTGTAGGCTTGGGGTTTGTGACCCAGAATTCCACGGGCAACACCATCCTCCAGTCAGTTGTCCCCGATGAGTTAAGG
>CAZPWR010000066.1:0-6491 GCA_964590555.1 uncultured Anaerolineae bacterium
GGGGTTAGAGAAGTTAGAATTCACCGCTTTCCACAAAAGAACGGCCATTATGTGTGCGGAGAAACTCTGGTTCCGCTGCCACCGCCGTTTCATAGCCAATGAACTGGTGCGTAGAGGATGGAAAGTCCTTCACATTTCAGAGCCAGGTAAGCCATTATCTCAGCACAAGCTCAGGGATTGAGGACAAGAGGGCAAGAGGAAAGCTTATCTTTCAAATCCTCAGGGGCACTCTCCGGTGTAACACCCACTTTCTGGGCTAAAATGCAGCAGAACCTCTTCTCTTCCAAGTCGTCATCGGCATCCTCAAAGCAAATCTGCAGGGCCTTTATCTTATCCCCTTTATTGAGCGCCGTGAACAGAGCATCAGCCTTGGCCATTTTACCCACCTCCTTCCAAAGGTCTGATGGCATTATATCATAAAGGACCAAATTAGTCAAGTTTGTTCCGCATTTCACAACAATTTGGGGCAAAGGTCGGCCTTAGCTGCCTTCCATTGAGGCAAATCGCCAGAGGACCCAAAGCCCTGGTAACCCCCAGCTAACGGGGGTGGAGAAAATTTTCAACGCTGCCTAAAGTCGTCTTTTGTGGATCTGCGGCCAAAGGTCGGCCTGCGCCGACCTTCAATTTGTTTGAAGCACAAGAGATTGCTTTGCGCCTTGCAAAGGCTCGCAGCGCCAGATATTTACGTAAGCCTTGTCATCCTTACCCTCCTATGGTAAACTAAAACTAAAAGCAGGGAGGGGGAAAGAATGAGCGGTAAAAGGGTTTTCAGCGGGGCACGCCCCACAGGAAAGCAACACCTGGGCAACTACCTTGGCGCCATCCGGAACTACGTCCACCTCCAAGAACAAGGCTACGAAACCATCTATTGCGTAGTGGATTTGCACGCTATGACCACTTCTTTTGAAAATCTCCGTGAGCTTACGGCAGAAATGGTCCTGGACTGGATGGCAGCAGGGGTTGACCCCAAGAAATCCATAATTTTCGTGCAATCTTCAGTGCCAGAAGTGATAGAATTGGCTTGGTATTTTTCCACCATAACCCCACTCGGCTGGCTCTTGCGCCTCCCCACCTTTAAGGAAAAAGTGCGAGCTCAGCCTGATAACGTGAACTACGGCCTTGTTGGATACCCAGTCCTGATGGCTGCTGACATAACCTTGTATAAAGCCGAAGTAGTTCCTGTGGGGGTAGACCAAGCCCCTCACTTGGAATTTACCAGAGAAGTAGTGCGCCGCTTTAACCACATGTTCGGCCCGGTCTTGGTGGAGCCCCAAGCCCTCTACACCGATTTCCCGAAGGTCCTGGGGATTGATGGGGTAAACAAGATGAGCAAATCCCTCAACAACCACATTGAAATCTCGGCCCCGCCGGAGGAAATCCATCAGCGGGTTATGATGATGGTCACTGACCCCCAACGCACCCATCGCCACATCCCTGGCCGTCCCGAAGTGTGCAATGTCTTCTCCTTCCACAAATTCTTCTCCCCAAATGAATTGGAGATGATTGATAGAGAATGCCGCACCGCAGGCATAGGTTGCGTGGACTGCAAGAAAATCCTCTCCCGCAACATAAGCGATTACTTTGCTCCGTTCCGGGAGAAGCGCCAAGAGTTAGCCTCCGACCCTTCGTATGTGTGGGATGTCCTGGAGGATGGCCGGAAGAGGGCTAAAGCCATAGCCGAAAAGACTATGGCCGAGGTCAGGGAAGCCATCTACAGCAAAAAACCAGCTGGAGGATAAGCTCATGGAGCCCACCCCTGCCGTCAAAATGCTCAACATAGTAAAGAGGTTCCCTGGCGTTTTAGCCAACGATCACATAAACTTTGAGGCTGCACCTGGCGAGATACACGCCCTCCTTGGGGAAAACGGCGCCGGAAAGACAACCCTGATGAACATCCTCTACGGAATTTACCAGGCCGACGAGGGCGAAATTTACATAAACGGCCGCAGGGTCTACATCCGCTCTCCAAAAGATGCCATAAGCCTGGGCATAGGAATGGTCCACCAGCACTTCCACCTCATCCCTACCCACACCGTTGGGGAAAACATAGTTCTGGGGCTGAAAGGCAATTTCTTCTTCCCGCTGGAAAAGGCTCGCAAGAGCATAGAGAAAATGCTGGAACAATATGGCTTAAAGTTGGACCTGGATGCCTACGTCTGGCAGATTTCGGCTGGGGAGAAGCAGAGGGTGGAGATAGCCAAAGCCCTCTACCGCAATGCCCGCATCCTCATTCTGGACGAGCCGACGACCATGCTCACCCCAGGCGAGACCCAAGAGCTTTTCCAGGCCTTAAAGCGGATGGCCGGGGAAGGTAAAACCATCATCTTCATAACTCACAAGCTCCGAGAAGTGATGGAAGTGAGCGATAGGGTAACCGTCCTGAGGAGGGGCAAAGTTGTAGGGACGGCAAGGACTTCCGAGGTCACAATCCCTCAGCTGGCGGAAATGATGGTGGGGGAGCAGACTATCTGCGATATAACCTTGTCCCCGAAGGAGAAAGGGAAAGTAGTCTTAGAAGTGCAGGACTTATGCGCAATGAACGATAAAGGCTTGCCGGCGTTGAAGAACGTCTCCTTCTCCATCCGCGAGGGCGAAATACTGGGGATAGCAGGGGTAGCAGGGAACGGCCAAAGGGAGCTGGTAGAGGTGCTGACCGGCTTACGTAGGGCTTCATCGGGGCAAGTGTTCCTGGACGGCAAGGATATTACGAACCTCTCCCCTCGCGAAATCGCTGACCTTGGGGTTGCTCACGTCCCTGAGGAAAGGATAAGCCTCGGGCTTGCCCCAAGCATGAGCGTTTTGGATAACCTAATCCTAAAGCTATACCGCCATCCTCCCTTCTGCCGCGGCTTCATACTGGACTACCGCAAGGCTCAAGAGTTCGCCAATGGGAAGGTAAAGGAGTTTGAAATCATCACTCCCAGCTTATATACACCGGCAAAGCTTCTCTCCGGCGGGAACATTCAACGCCTCATCTTGGCCAGGGAAACAAGCGGCCAGCCCAGGCTCATCGTAGCTGCTCATCCAACCTACGGTTTGGACATAAAGGCCACAGATTACGTACGCCGCCAGCTCATTGAGCAACGCAACCGAGGAGCTGCCATCCTCCTCATATCCGAAGACTTGGAAGAAGTGATGTGCCTAAGCGACCGCATCGCCGTAATCTACGAAGGCCAAATAATGGGGATAATGGACGCTCAGGAAGCGGATGTGAAGACTATAGGCCTTATGATGGCTGGGGTAAGGCCAGCTCATGATAGAGGAGCAGCTTAAAGCTATACCACCTGAAACCGGGGTTTACATATTCAAAGATTCTAAAGGCCAAGTCCTTTACGTAGGCAAAGCGGTGAACTTAAGGAGCCGGGTCCGCTCCTATTTCCAGCCCTCAAGCCGCTCTTCCCTGAAGGCCCGCCTCCTGGCGGAGAAAGTAGCTTCAGTGGAGTTCATCTTAACCCAAAACGAAGTAGAGGCTTTGGTCTTGGAATGCAACCTCATAAAGAGGTACCGCCCGCCTTTCAACATCCGCCTGCGGGATGATAAGCAATACCCATACATCAAAATTACCTGGCACGAAACCTTCCCTCGCATCCTGGTCACAAGGAGGATGGAGCAGGACGGCTCCCTCTACTTCGGCCCTTATACTTCTACCTCTGCTCTCCACCAGACTATGGACCTAATCCGCAAGATTTTCCCCTATGCCACTTGTTCCGATCCATCTCCTGGAAAGAGGGTGCGCCCTTGCCTTTACTACGATATCGGCCGATGCGTGGGGCCGTGCACGGGGGAAGTATCCCCGGAAGAATACAGGGCAATGATAGAGCAGGTAATCCTCTTCCTCAAGGGGCGAACGGAGGAGATAATAGCGGAGCTGCGGGCGAAAATGGAGGAAGCGGCTTCGGTCCTGGCTTTTGAGAAAGCAGCAGCCATAAGGGACCAAATCTTTGCCTTGGAAAGGATTTCCCAGCAGCAGCGGGTGGTCTCCCCTCTCTTGGAGGACAAAGACTTCATCGCCTACGCTCGCTCGGATGAAGAAGCCTGTGTCCAAGTGTTCTTCGTCCGAAACGGAAAATTGGTAGGGAGGGAGTATTTTGTCCTGGAAGGGGCTGAGATGGAGGAGGGCCAGAGCTTGGGGGCTTTCCTAAAGCTGTTTTACCAGAAAGCTGCCTTCATCCCTCCCGAAGTCATAATTCCTGAAGAGCTTGCAGAAGCCTCTGTCATTGAAGAATGGCTTACCTCCCGCCGGGGCGGGGAGGTCAAGCTCAGGCTCCCAAAGGACGAGACAGAAAGTGAGCTGTTGCGTATGGCCTTCCACAACGCTGCCGAAACTTTGGAAACGTTAAGGGAAAATCGGGAGAGGGAGAAGAAAAAGGGGTTGGAGGCTCTGGCCGAGCTGGAAGAAGCCCTGGACTTGCCCAGGTTACCTGCCCGGATTGAATGCTACGACGTATCCCACATCCAGGGGAAGTGGGCTACGGGAAGCATGGTGGTCTTTGTCAACGGCTCGCCTCGGAAAGGCCTATACCGCCGCTTCCGAATAAAAGAGGTTGAGGGTATTGACGATTACGCCATGCTAAAAGAAGTGCTGGAGAGGCGCTTCCGACGTTACCTGGAGGCAAGGGATAGCGAGCTGCGTCTGGCAGCTTCCGATGAGCCTTGGCCCCACAGGCCGGACTTGGTCCTGGTAGACGGAGGGAAGGGGCAGCTTGGGATTGCTTTAAAAGTGCTGGAAGAACTGGGAATAGAGGACATCCCCGTGGCCGCACTGGCCAAACGGGAAGAAGAGCTATTTATCCCCGGAAGCGAGGAACCAGTGAAGCTTCCCCAAGGTTCCAAAGCTTTGTCCTTACTCCAACGCATTCGGGACGAAGCCCACCGCTTTGCCATTTCCTACCACCACAAGCTGGCCAGGAAAGAAACTTTATCCGCTTCCCTTGAAGCCATCCCAGGGATAGGGCCAAAACGCCGCCGTGCCCTTTTAGAACGTTTCGGCTCCTTAGAAGCTCTGAGGAAAGCAACCGTGGAAGAAATCGCCTCTGTCCCCGGAATCACCCCGAAGCTCGCTTTGAAGATTAAGGAATTCCTGGAAGGGGCTGAAGAAGCCGAACCTTCGCCAATTGAAAGCTTAAACTAAGCTACGGGGTTTATACACTTAAGAATTCCTAGCGAGGAGGAAATCCATGGGCATAAACGAGCTCATAAATGACCTCAGGAAGAGGAGGGAAGAAGCTCGCCTTGGGGGTGGAGCGAAGGCCATTGAAGCTCAGCACTCCAAAGGCAAACTTACCGCCAGGGAAAGGCTGGAAAGGCTTCTGGATGAAGGTTCATTCCGAGAGATTGACGTATTTGTAACCCACAGGGCCACCGAGTTCGGAATGGCCGAGAGGAAATACCTCGGAGACGGAGTAGTAACCGGCTGGGGCACGATTAATGGAAGGCAAGTTTTCGTCTTCGCCCAGGACTTTACGGTGTTCGGGGGAAGCTTGGGGGAAGCCCATGCAGCCAAAATCTGCAAGATTATGGACATGGCCATGAAAAACGGCGCCCCCATAATTGGCCTCAACGAGTGCGGGGGAGCACGGATTCAGGAAGGGGTCATGAGCCTTGCCGGTTACGCCGAGATTTTCCTGCGCAATACCTTAGCCTCAGGCTTAATACCGCAGATATCGGCCATAATGGGGCCGTGCGCCGGAGGAGCCGTCTATTCCCCAGCCATAACCGATTTCATCATAATGGTGAGGGGCATAAGCCACATGTTCATAACCGGCCCCCAAGTGATAAAAGCAGTCACGCGGGAAGAAGTAACCTTTGAAGAGCTCGGCGGTGCCGATGTCCATGCCACCAAAAGCGGGGTTGCCCACTTCGTCGCCGATAACGAAGACCATTGTTTCCAGATAATCCGAAGCCTCCTAAGCTATATCCCCCAGAACAACATGGAGGACCCACCGTTCGTCCCCACTGATGATGACCCAAACCGCCAGGACCCGGAGTTGGATGAAATCGTCCCAGAAAGCCCTACTAAGCCCTACGACATCAAAGAGGTGATAAGGAGGGTTGTGGATAATGGCGAGTTCTTGGAAGTCCACGCTTCCTACGCCCCCAACATCGTTGTCGGATTTGCCAGGCTCGGAGGTTACAGCGTAGGGATAGTGGCAAACCAGCCGAAAGTCTTAGCCGGGGCGATTGACATAGATGCCTCGGTTAAGGCTGCCAGGTTCGTCAGCTTCTGCGATGCTTTCAACATACCGCTTGTAGTCTTTGAAGATGTGCCCGGATACTTGCCTGGAGTTGCCCAGGAGCACGGAGGAATAATACGCCACGGGGCCAAGCTCCTCTATGCCTTCTGCGAAGCTACCGTTCCCCGTATCACGGTGATAACCCGCAAGGCTTACGGCGGTGCCTACTGCGTCATGAACTCCCGCCCCATCCGGGGGGACCTTGGCCCGGCCTGGCCCCCTGCTGCAAGAGCGGTGATGGGGCCGGAGGGTGCCGGG
>CAZPWR010000067.1:0-4703 GCA_964590555.1 uncultured Anaerolineae bacterium
CAGGGGGGATACGAAACGCCACAAGGTCCTCATACCCGACTCTGCTCACGGCACTAACCCCGCTTCCTCGGCTATGAGCGGCTGCACTGTGGTGGAGATAAAATCGGATGAAAGGGGGAACATTGACCTTGAGGAGCTGAAACGCCACTGCGATGAAACCCTCATCGGCCTCATGCTCACTAACCCCAATACCCTCGGCCTCTTTGAGGAGCAGATTCTGGAAGTGGCCAGAGTGGTCCACGAAGCCGGTGGCCTCCTCTACGGCGATGGGGCAAACCTCAATGCTATGGTGGGGATAACTAAGCCTGGTGACCTCGGTTTTGATGTGCTCCACTTCAACCTCCACAAGACTTTCTCCACTCCTCACGGAGGAGGAGGCCCGGGGGCTGGTCCGGTAGGAGCATCGGAAAAGCTGGTGGATTTCCTCCCAGGCCCGATAGTGGTTAAAGATGGCGAAAAATACAAGCTGGCTTGGCCTCCTAAATCCATAGGCCGGGTTAAAGCTTTCTACGGCAATTTCTTGGTCTTCATCAAGGCCTACGTCTACATCCGGATGATGGGGGCCGAGGGGCTGAAGGAAGTAGCTGAAAATGCTGTCCTAAACGCCAATTACATGAGGGTGCGCCTCAAAGAAGTTTACCCGCTTCCTTATGACCGATTGTGCAAGCACGAATTCGTCCTTTCCGGAAGGCTTCCCGATGCCCCGCAAGTTCGCACTATAGATATCGCCAAACGGCTGATAGATTACGGCTTCCATCCACCAACAATTTACTTCCCGCTCATAGTTCCGGAAGCGCTCATGATTGAGCCTACTGAGACTGAAAGCAAAGAGACCCTGGATGCTTTCATAGAGGCCCTGTTCCGGATAGCCCGAGAGGCTAAGGAGAATCCGGAGCTTCTGCACCAAGCACCTCACACTTCCCCAGTCCGTAGGCTTGATGAGGTGAGGGCGGCCCGTCAGCCCAAGCTGCGCTGGACAGGTTGAGCTTAGAACAGGCCAAAGAGGTGAGCAGCGGAAATTAAAACTACCAAGATCAGGAAGCGGCGAACCCACACTGCTCCCCATTCAACGCTGAAGCGGGTCGCTACCCAAGCGCCTACCATGCTTCCCAAGGCCAGGGTAAAGCCTGCTTTCCATTCCACTTGATTGTTCCCGGCGAAAATGAGGAGGGCGGCTATGGTGTAGATCAACACGATAGCCATTTTAACCGCATTAGCCCTTACAAGATCGTATCCGACCCCCAGGACAAGCCCGGCCAGGAGGAAAAAGCCGACTCCAGCTTGGATGAATCCCCCGTAAACGCCTATGGCAAAAAATATGAGAAGCTCTTTCCAGCCCGGCCTCTTCTCCATCTCCTGGATTTTCCCCTTTATCCACTGCTCCGGCCTTAAGATTACGGAGCCCAGCATAGCTAACATCACTAAGCCTATGACTCTGCGCATGATATCTTCCGGCACGCTAACCGCAATTTGCGCTCCTACAATCGCCCCCAAAGTGGCGGGTAAACCGAGGTAAATAGCTCCTTTAAGGTCCAGCACCTTGAGCCTTCTAAACTCGCCTGAGCTTGCGAGGCACTGGAGGAGGATGGCAACCCGGTTGGTGCCGTTGGCGGCGTTGGCTGTAAGACCTGCCAACATTAAGGCCGGGAGAGAAATCAGCGAGCCACTTCCGGCCATAGTATTTACGAACCCGGAAACAAAACCGGCTACTACAAGCAGGATGAAAATCCCTATGCTCATTGCTCCCTCCTTCGGCCTAATTTTATGCATGGCGGTCAATTTCTCCAAGTCCTTGCTGTCTCCTCAGCGGCTCGCAATGACCCCAGCTGTCATTGCGAGCGAAGCGAACCAATCTCCTACCATCGGTGGGAAATTGCTTCAGTAAAGGCTGACCATAGGCCCAAAGAGGCTGATGCCAATCGCAGGAAAGGTTTTGCCAAATTTACAAATCCATGCTATCCTTAAACCAGGAGGGCCCATGGAGAGGAAATTCTTAATCTTTGATGCCCATAACGACCTTTTACATACCGCTTACAAAGGCTCGGGTAACATCCTCGTTAGGAACGCTGACGGCCATTCGGATATCCCAAGGCTTATGGAAGGAGGCGTAACGGCTCAAGTCCTTGCCCTTTTCATTCCCACCGATGAGCTTCCTTCAGGCCCGCTCCGGTATACACTTCACCTCATGGACATAGCCTTTAAGGTCTTGGAAGAAAGCAAGGGCAAGGTTGTATTGGCCCGCAGGGCTGAGGATATAAAGAGGGCGAAGGAGGAGGGTAAACTGGCCATTATCCTATCCATGGAGGGAGCTGAAGGCCTGGAGGAGGACTTCTCGGTCCTGAGGATGCTCTATAGGCTTGGGCTTAGGATGGTGGGAATTGCTTGGAGCCGCCGCAATCGGGCTGCCGATGGCGTCACCGAAGAAGGGCCGGACGAGGGCCTTACCCCTTACGGCGTAGAGCTTGTTGAAGAATTGAACCGCTTGGGCATCATAATTGACGTAAGCCACCTTGCTCCCAAGGGAGTGGCTCAGGTCTTAAAGCTCAGCAAGCACCCAGTAGTGGCCTCTCACTCCAATGCCTATGCCCTCTGCCCCCATTACCGCAACCTAACCGATGCCCAGATAAAGGCCATCGCTGAGAAGGGTGGCGTCATAGGTGTTAATTTTGTGCCCCGTTTTCTCTCCCCAAGGCCGGAGAAGGCCTCCATTGATGACGTCCTGGACCACATTGACTATAGCGCCAGGTTAGGGGGTATAGATTGCGTGGGGCTGGGCTCAGATTTTGATGGCTTCACCGATCCGCCCCCAAAGGGGCTTGAGGACGCCACTTGTTTCCCCCGCATAGCTGATGGTCTGCTCCGTAGGGGCTACAGCGAGGATGCGGTGGAGAAAATAATGGGCGGCAATTTCCTCAGGGTTTTTGCGGAAGTGGTGGGATGACCTCAAACTCTACAACCTCGCTCTGCAGCATCTTTCCCTCCAAGAACCCCAGAGCTTGCACTTTGTGTTTCCCCTCCTTAAGAGGCCAGAGGAAGCGATAGGGCGGGCGGTCAAAGGAAGCAACTTTTTCTCCGTCCAATACTATCTCAACCCTTTCCAAGTTCAGAGCGCTTTCCACTAAAATCTCGGCCTTTTGCTCCTTTAGGGGAACAGAGTCCACCAGGCGGTAACGGGAATTGGGCCTTGGACTTACAATCAATAACGGCTCTTCCTGAGAGTCTTGGGGGAATATGGGGAAACCTTGCTCCCTTGCCCAAGCGATGGCCTCGGGTGGGAAAATGGTTACCACCTTTTCCACAACCCTTTCCGGAGGGGTAGAAGGCGAGGCGGGTAAGCCCGTGAGGGAGTCAATTTTAACCAAGCGGTGGAGGGAACAGGTCTGGGTGGGCTCGGTGCCAGCGATGAATAGTTCACGGCGGCGGTGGGGGCAGTGCGGATTGGGTAGCTTACCTGAAAGGGCGCATACTTCCAGTTCCACTATCCCTTCTGGCCTTGGGAATTCTTGGACGGGAAGGCCGCGGTGAGCTTTCTCCATGAAATCGTGCCAGATGGGGGCAGCTCCTGTTATCCCCGAAACCTCATACATCGGGGAGTGGTCCGCATTCCCCACCCATACCCCAGTCACCAGCCTTGGTGTGTAGCCTACAGTCCAGTTATCTCGCCAATCAGTTGTAGTGCCAGTCTTGACCGCAGCCGGGCGGCTGAGGTTCAATATGCTCCCCCATCCAAAGCCTATAACCCTGGCCTTATCGTCCGCAAGGATGTGAGTTATGAGGTAAGCCACCCTTTCATCCAAAACGCGAGGGCCGATCCGCGGTTTGGCCTCCCATAGGGTTTGGCCTTTGGAATCCTCCACCCTCAAGATGGCGAAGGGGGTGACCCTGTAACCGCCGTTGGCGAAGGCAGCGTAGGCCGCCGTAAGCTCCAAAAGCGGCACTTCTCCTCCGCCGAGGGTTAAGGAAAGGCCGTACCGCTCTGCATCTTTCAGCGTTGTTATCCCCAACTCTTTGGCCAGTCCCAGGACTTTTTCTACTCCAACCTCATCTAAGACCCGGACAGCAGGGACGTTTAGGGATGAACCCAGGGCTTCCCTCAGCGAGACAGGACCGTGATAAGTCCTGTCGTAATTCACAGGGGTGTAAGGTTTGCCCTCAGCCGTTAGAAAGGTTATCGGGACATCCAGAAGCATTGTGGCCGGGGTGAAGCCTTGGCTCAGGGCGACGGCATAAGTTAACGGCTTGAAGGCTGAGCCCGGTTGGCGCGGGACAACGGCCATGTTAACTGCTCCACTTATGGAAGGGTTGAAGAAGTCCGGGCTCCCGACCATCGCCAGGATTTCGCCAGTGGAGGGGTTGAGGGCTACGAGGGCTGCGTTGTTGACATTGTGCGGAGGCTTTTCCTGAGATAAGCGCTCAAGGTGCCTGTGGATGACTTCTTCTGCTTCCCGCTGTAAATCCAAATCAAGGGTTGTGTAGACGTGGAGGGTTCGGGCTTGCGAAGGTAATGGGAGGCGTTTCAGCTCTTCCTGGGCAAAGAAGACGAAGTGAGGGGCTTGTATCGGGAAAGGGGAAGGGGCAAATTGAAGCCTCTGGTTCAAAGCGAGCTGGGCTTCTTCCTGGGTTATGTAGCCATTTTTCACCATAAGGGAGAGCACGACTTTGAGCCTGGCTCTGGCCTCATCCGGGTTCTGCAGCGGATTGCA
>CAZPWR010000068.1:0-4393 GCA_964590555.1 uncultured Anaerolineae bacterium
TCCGGATGAAACCGCAGGATGTAACCAAAGCTGCCGCAGAATCTTTCCTTGTAAAGCATGTCAGCGGCCTATTAGTTTTCCCCTCAATCTATCCGGATTACTCCATCGGTGGAGTACCGCCGGAACTTGTGCGCAAGCTCACCCAAACCCTTCTCTACATGGCTGATTTCCTCTTGATTGATGCCGGGTCGCGCATAGACCCAGCCACTGAGGAGGCCATTAAAGCGGCCGACCGAGTAGTATTGGCTTTGGAGCCGGAACCTTTGTCCTTAAAGCTGGGCAATGCAATGATTAAAGAGCTGGGCCGGCTCGGCGTCGGAAGCCTCAAGCTTATAGTAGTCTCTGTAAACAGGGCCAGAGCCCAGATTGCTTTCACCAAGCAAGAAGCTGAGGCTGTTTTGGGCAGCACGATAAACGTATCCATACCGCCTGCCCCTGAGCTTTTCTTCCAGTCCATAAAGGATGGAGCGCCAGCAGTGATGCTACAGCCATCATCCTTAGTGGCCGAGCAGATAAAGGCGATAGCTACTCTCATTAAGGAGGGAAAAAGTTGAAGCCTCTCTTGAGCCACCGGTGGGACCTCCCCGTTGAAGAAGCTCAGGAACTGCAGCAGCAGCTGGCTTCAAGAGTGATAAAAGAAAGGACTTTTGGAGAAATAAAGCTGGTGGCAGGCATAGATGTAGGCTTCAGGGGAGAAGAAGCCGTAGCAGGGGTTGTGGTCCTGAAATACCCAGAGATGACTGAAGTGGAAAAGGTCACCGTTAAAGTGCCAGTAACCTTCCCCTACATCCCTGGGCTTTTAGCCTTCCGAGAAGGCCCAGCCATAATCTCTGCACTGGAAAAGCTCCAGAGTGAGCCCGACCTTTTAATCGTGGACGGGCAAGGCATCGCTCACCCCCGCCGGATGGGAATTGCTACGCACATAGGGATTATCTTTGACAAGCCTTCCATAGGCTGCGCCAAATCTCGCCTTACAGGTTCTTACCACGAGCCAGGTTTGGAAAAAGGCTCCTGGTCTTACCTTTACGATGGGCCTGAGATCATAGGGGCTGTTTTGCGGACGAAAGAGAAAGCTCCGCCCCTGTTCATTTCCATAGGCCATAGGATTGACCTTAAAAGTGCTCTGGAAATAGTCTTAGCCTGCTGTCGCGGTGACCGTTTACCCGAACCAACTCGCCTCGCCCACCTTCTTAGTTCCGGCAAACAACGGCAGGCAACGCTTTTCTCTTTCCAAGGATAAAATTGACAAAGAGCTCGGCTAAAGGTAATATTAGTTCAGTTTGTTCTGGCTTGAGGAGGAGGGATGGGGAAAAGGGAAACGCGAGGAATGATAATCGGCGGGATTGTAGGTGCTCTTGCGGGGATGGCAGTGGCCTGGATCCTCTTGACACGCCCCCAGGGTGAATCCGAAAAGCGTGAATTTTCCTGGACCGAAGTATTGAGATTAGTGGCTTCTTTTCTGCGCTTGGTAGAAAGGCTTTCACATCTGCTATGAACTGGGTAAGGCTATCCCTCTTGATTCTCCTAACCCTCTCCCTCCTGGGGGCTAATATAACTTATTCAGCCAGCGGGGACCAGG
Source organism: uncultured Anaerolineae bacterium (assembly GCA_964590555.1). GTDB lineage: Bacteria > Chloroflexota > Anaerolineae > SpSt-600 > SpSt-600 > SpSt-600. Next base: position 1,580 of record CAZPWR010000068.1, read on the forward strand.
TGGAAGCCATCCTGGCTAAAATGACTCCAGAGGAAAAGGTTGGCCAGCTCTTCCTAATCACCTTCTCCGGCTCCGATGTCTCTCCCGATTCCCCCGTAGGAAGGCTCATCGGAGAATTCAAGATTGGGGGAGTAGTTATTTCGGCTATGAACGGGAATTTCACCAATGGCCTTGGAACCCCAACCCAAGTCCTCTCCCTAACCCAGAGCCTGCAATCTTTGGCTCTAAACTCCACCTCCATCCCCCTCTTCATCGGGATAGACCGCGACGGGGACTTTTCCCAACTGCGCTCGGGTTTCACCCTTGTGCCAAACTATATGGCCATAGGGGCCACATGGGATGAGGACCAAGCCGAGCTCGTTGGTTCTATCGTCGGAGCTGAATTGGCAGCAGTGGGGGTAAACATGCTCTTAGGCCCTTCCTTGGATGTGGTAGACCGGCCTGAAGTGGCGATAAAGTCCAAGATAGGCACTAAGACTTTCGGAGGGGACCCGTACTGGGTGGGAAAGATGGGCAAAGCCTACATTAGAGGGGTCCACAAGGGAAGCAAAGGCCGGGTAATAACTGTGGCTAAACACTTCCCTGGCCGCGGGGGAAGCGATAGGCCAGCAGAAGAGGAAGTAGCCACAATCCAGAAATCGGTCCAAGAATTGCGCAAGATAGAGCTCGCCCCCTTCCTGGCCGTAACCCAAGCTCAGAAAGAGGAAACCGCCGATGCCCTCATGAGCTCCCACATCCGTTACCGAGGATTCCAGGGGAACATACGCGAGCTTACCCCTCCCCTCAGCCTTCACCCTCAAGGCCTCGGTGCTATCCTCTCCATGCCGGAGTTCGCTTCCTGGCGGGAAAAGGGCGGAATCTTCATCACTGAATCCCTCGGAGCCCAGGCCCTCAAACGCTATTACGATCCCCAGCTTTCCTCCTTCCCCTTCAAGCGCATAGCTCAAGAAGCTTTCCTGGCTGGGAACGACATCCTCTTCCTATCCGACTTCTCCCTCTCCGGCTCTTGGGAAGAACACTACGAGAACATAATCCAGACCATCCTTTTCTTCCAGGAAAAGTACGTTAATGACCCCGCTTTTAGGGCACGGGTGGATGAATCCTGCCGCCGAATTCTAAGCGTTAAGCTTCGCCTCTACCCCCATTTCTCTCCCGAGGAGGTGCTCACCCCCTCCGTAAGCTTGGAGACAGTGGGCTCATTCGCCGAAAACCTTCTCCCCTTGGCATCTCGCTCCATAACCGTTGTTTATCCCGACCGTAATGAGCTTGGGAGCCGCATGCCTTCCTCACCCCTCTCCAAGGACCAAATCCTCATCTTCTCCGATAACCGCATTATCAGAGATTGCCCGAATTGCCCGGAGATTCAATCTCTCCCTGTGGATGCCTTGGAGAGCTTCATGCTCAAGCTGTACGGTCCCAAAGCCATAGGGCAAATAGAGCCCGAAAAAATCCACAGCTTTCCCTTTTCCCGCCTGAAGAGTTTCCTCACTTCGCCTGACCAAGACAAGGAACTTGAGGCCCTTTTCTCCAAGGCAACCTGGCTCATATTCGCCATGCAGGACCTGAACCCTGAAGATTACCCTGCCTCCGATGCTTTCAAGGAGCTTCTGCGGCGCCGCCCCGAGCTACTTCGGGATAAAAAAGTTATCGCCATAAGCTTTGGTGCCCCTTACTACCTTGACACTACGGAGATAAGCAAGCTCACAGCTTACTATGCGGCCTATAGCCCCTTGCCTTACTTCATTGAATACACCGTAAGGGCCCTGTTCCAAGAATTTATCCCTCACGGAGCACCGCCGGTGAGCGTTCCGGGAGCGAACTACGACCTCATAATTCAAACAGAGCCTGACCCAGACCAGGTCATTGAGCTGGAGATAGAAGGAGCACCTGGAGGAGAAGAGTCTAAACCATTAGACCTTAGGCCTGGCAGCTCGTTCAAAATCCGGACAGGCGTTATCCTTGACCGCAATGGCCACCCCGTACCCGATGGCACACCTGTCGTGTTCAGGCTTTTCTACCCAGCTGAATCCCTGGAACTTCCTCGCCGAGAGGTTACCACTGTAAACGGAATAGCCGAAGTCTCTCTAACTTTGGAACGGACAGGCCAGCTGGAGATAACAGCTTCAAGCCTTTCGGCTACTAAATCCACCAAAATTGTAGTGACCGTACAGGAAAACCAGCCAGCAATCTTAGCCACCGTAGTCCCTCCCCCAACGCCAACGTTTACTCCTGCCCCAACTTCTACGCCTACTCCGATCCCTACACCTACTCCCACCCCTACGCCTGCTCCAGTCTTCGGGCCAACACCTTCGCACTTCGCTGGAGCTTTAGCGGGTATAATCTTGGCCGGAGCAATTAGCCAGATTGGAGCAGCTCGCCTTAGAATCAGGTTGCGGAGGCTCCTTCTGGTAGCTATTTTTGGCCTGAGCGGATATATAGCCTGTGCCGTAGCGGCTATCCTTGTAAGAGGCGAAGGAGGTAAGGCTATTGTAAAAAGCTTGCCTTTCGTGAGCTCTGCCTTGGCCTTGGCCCTTAGCATTTTATTCCTGAGGCGAAAGGAATAGAGATGTTCGGGATGAATTTCTTAACGCAGATTAACTTCATCCTTTCGTCCGGGATAGTATTAATAGCCTTTTCCCTCCTGGCTTACATGGCTTCCACCAATTTCTTTAACCCTGTGGCCAGAGCTTTCTGTGCCATGATGGCCTTCGTTATTGCCACATACTGCGGCGACCTTGTCATCCCTAACGTTAAAGAGCTAAGCATGGCTTTCTCCTGGTTGCGTTTCCAGTGGTTTGGCATTTCCTTCATCCC
>CAZPWR010000069.1:0-6341 GCA_964590555.1 uncultured Anaerolineae bacterium
CGTGGGAGTGGTCAGATGGCGCCGTTTGCCATGGCTTGCCGACCCAGCCCCGGGCCAGGCGCTTGATACTAGAGGGTGGGTGACTGCCGATCCGTCGGAGGATAACAAATGCAAGAAGCCTTGATTGCTCTTTTCTGCCTCTCAGCCTTTGCTGTGGCCTGGACCTATATAGGTTACCCACTTTTTATCACAGTACTGGCGCGCTGGCGACCGCGCCCTCACCGAAAGGAGAACATTCTGCCTGCAGTTTCCCTTATTATCCCGGCATACAACGAGGAAGCTGTGATTAAGGAGAAACTGGAAAATGCGCTGGCTCTGGACTACCCCAAAGAGCGGATGGAGATCATCGTGGTTGCCGATGGGTCCACAGACCGAACGGTAGAAATTGTGCAGAGCTTTGCAGATCGCGGAGTGCAGTTGCTCTTTCAACCGGAGCGGCGGGGAAAGATCGCGGCGATGAACAGGGCTGTTCCTTATGCAAAGGGGGAAATTTTGGTCTTTTCTGATGCTAATGCTATGATGGAACCTAAAAGTTTAAAGATATTGGTGCGCAATTTTGCTGATGTTAACGTAGGTTGTGTTAGCGGTGAGAAGCGAGTTCGTGCTGACCAGCGCGTGCAGGCCCAAGGGGAATCCGCTTATTGGCGTTACGAGAGCGCTATCAAACGAGCTGAGTCTCTGGTCAATACAACCATTGGTGCAGTTGGCGAATTTTTTGCGATCCGGCGGGACCTCTATCGTCCACTGCGCGAAGATAGCATCATTGAAGACTTTGTCCTATCCATGCAATTAGTAATGGATGGGTGGCGGGTTATCTATGAACCGGAAGCCGTGGCCTGGGAAGAAGCTTCTCCTTCCTTGAGGGCTGAATGGGAACGACGAGCGCGTATTTGTGCTGGGGGGTTTCAGGCTGTTGGGCGCTTAGGCCGTCTGTTTTCGCCTCGCTATGGATTCATTGCCTTCCAGTTTCTTTCTCACAAACTTTTACGCTGGCTTGCTCCATTTTTTATGATATTAGCTTGGGCCATCGCTTTGGCTTTGTATCCTCTCGCCTTTTTCCGATGGCTTTTTTGGGGGCAAACGGCTTTCTACTTTTTGGCTTTTATAGGAGGACTTTTAGCAATTCAAGGTTGGCGGTGGCGTCCGCTATGGCTGATCTTCTACTTCTGTTTCGCTAATTTGACCGCTCTGGGGGGCTTCTGGCGTCACCTAACCGGAGCCCAGACCAACCTTTGGAAAAAAGTACGTTGACCATTCGCCGATAAACCTTGCCCTTTCTAATCCCGTCGGCTTGGCGATGGGCAGCACTTTTATTTTGGCTCTGGGTCACGGCAGTCAGGGTGCTCGTTCAAGGGGCGGGGTTAGCTTTTGGCTTGCTTTACCATAGCCTCTTAACATCCCTAAAGGCCAAAATGGCAGGTGTAAAAATTTGGGGTATAATTAAACCAAGGAGGTGAGATGGCAGTAAGGCAATTGGAAATTCCCGCAGTCTTGCGGCGAGCCTGGGGTGACGAAGTAGCGGATGCTTTCGCTGTTTGGTTTGTGAGTGTATTGGAAGAGAGGGCGGTTTCACGGGATGAGTATCGCCAAATCCTCTCGCGTTTGGACATCATTGAGCACGACATGGCCGGCCTCAAGGCCGATGTCCAGGAACTGCGGAGGGAGGTAAGCGAACTGCGCAAGGAGATGAATGAGCGGTTTGACCGAATGAACGAGCGCTTTGACCGGATGTATCATCAGATGGTAGTACAGACCCGCTGGTTCATAGGTGCACTTGTGGTTATCGGGACAGTGATTAGCGTGCTTTTGGCCATAGCCCAATTTGCCCGATGAACAAGGAGGTGGAGATGGCGGTAAGGCAGTTGGAAGTTCCTGCTGTTTTGCGGCGTGCTTGGGGAGATGAGGCGGCGGATGCCTTCGCTGTTTGGTTTGCGAGTGTATTGGAGGAGAGGGCGATTTCTCGGGATGAGTATCGCCAAATCCTCTCGCGTTTGGACATCATTGAACATGACATTGCCAGCCTTAAAAGCGAAGTCCAAGAACTGCGGAGGGAGATGAACGAGCGTTTTGACCGGATGAATGAGCGGTTTGACCGCATGAACGAACGCTTTGACCGGATGTATCATCAGATGGTAGTGCAGACCCGCTGGTTCATAGGAGCTCTCGTCGTTATCGGGACAGTGATTAGCATCCTTTTGGCTGTAGCTCAATTTGTCCGGTAAGCAAAGCCAAGGAGGTAGCGATGGCAGTGCGACCCTTGGAAGTTCCTCCCATTTTGAGGCAGGCTTGGGGGAATGAAGTGGCGGATGCCTTTGCTGTTTGGTTTACGAGTGTGTTGGAGGAGAGGGCAATTTCCCGTGATGAATACCGCCAAATCCTCTCCCGATTGGACATACTTGAACATGACATCGCCGACCTCAAAGCCGATGTCCGCGAATTGCGCAAGGAGATGAACGAGCGCTTTGACCGGATGTATCATCAGATGGTAGTGCAGACCCGCTGGTTCATAGGAGCGCTTGTAGTTATCGGGACCGTGATTAGCATCCTTTTGGCCGTAGCTCAATTTGTCCGGTAAAATTGTTTTCACTTTCTTTACCGCTTCCCTTTTGCTCATCATCTACCTTTCCACCATGCCTCCATCTCTCACATGGGCTCACTGGGGGGCCGACGGGGGTGACTTAGCGGTGGCTGTGGTGCGAGGGAGGCTTCCCCATCCCCCAGGCTTCCCCGCTTACCTCCTGCTGGGGAAGCTTTTCATCCACATCCCTTGGAAAGAGCCCGCCTGGAGGCTTAACTTGATGTCGGCTGTGATGGGTGCTGGGGCCGCAGCTATTTGCACTTTGATTGGGCCAGGGAAATTGGCTTTCCTGGCAGGCCTTTCTTTAGGCTTGGCCCCGCTCTTTTGGTCTCAGGCCATAATCACTGAAGTTTACGTCCCCGCCGCTTTCTTCTCCTCCCTTCTCCTTCTCTTAAACCAGCTTAAGGCTCCGGCTTGGCTTGTAGGAGCCTTCTGGGGCTTTGGGGTTGGGTTCCACCCTTCCCTAATCCTCATGGCACCGGTAGTGGCTTTGACCCTTTCCAAGCCAAAAAGGATTATTCAGGCAGTTGCTTCCTTCCTCTTGGTGAGTGGTGTGCTTTATGGCCCCTTCCTCTTGCTCCAGCGGGCCAAGCTTAGCCCCTGGGCCGACCTTTCCACCTTCTCAGGCTGGTGGAATTACGTAAGTGCTCGCCTCTACCATGGTTACCTCTTCTCGTTGCCTTTGACTTTCTGGCCGAAGCGCATCCTGGCTTGGGCGGCATTAATATCCCGCCAGTTCACCCCTGTAAGTGCTTTGCTGATTATCTGGGGCTTGCTGAGCCTTTGGCGCCAATCCCGACCCTTGGCTCTGGCCACAGCCTCCGCTTTCGGGGCCTTTAGCCTCCTGGCCATCGGCTACAATACCCCTGACTCATCCGTTTATCTGGTCCCGGCTTTGCCTCTGGCCGCTTTCTGGCTGGGGATTGGCCTCTCGGAGCTTGGCCTCAAAATGGGAAGATGGCGGTGGTTGCTTGCAGCTATACCTCTTATCCAGGCCATACTCTTTTGGGGAAACATTTCCCTCAGCAATGACCCTTCAGCAATGCAATGGGCCGAAAGCGTGCTGGATAAAGCCCCTCCCAATGCCATCCTCCTAACCTCTGCCGATCCCCATACCTTTACCCTCTGGTATGCTCAGGAAGCCTTGGGAAAAAGGCCTGATCTGGCGGTAGTGGACAGAGATTTGTGGTGGCACGAACCTTATCGTAAAATGGTTTTAAAGGGATTGGGCTTTGAGGAAAGCGGGTTGAGCCTTGAAGAACTCTTAGCTAGAACCGGCAGACCAATATTGGAGGTAAAATGAGCTGGCTTAGGCGCCTTGGCTTGCTCTTGATCCTTACAGGCATACTTACGGTAAGTGTTTGGGGCTTTAAACTTGGCCTTTTGGTGCGAGATGTTTACACAAATCTTAAAACTTTGCAGGCCTTAGCCCAGAGCCCTGATCTGAGCCGGCTGGGTGAAGCTTGCAAGGCGGTTGAACTTCTGGCTCAGGATTTAGAAGAGATAGAGCGAGAGGGAGGCTTCTTCTTACGCTTAGCCCCCCTTGGGTGGTGGCTGCCGAAAGTGGGGGACGAATTGAAATCTTTGCCCTCGCTCTTTCAAATCGCCAAAGGGCTTAGCGAAGCAGGCGCCGAACTCTGTCGCCCCCTCCAGGGGATGGAAAATCCCATTTCCCTCTTGACCTCACCCGATGCCGACTGGGGAAAAGCTTTGGCTTCGGTCCAGAAAGCTCGGGAACTTTGGCCGCAGCTCCCCCTTTCTTTCCGCACAAAGTTCACGATGGTGGAAAAAGCCCTCCCCTTGGCGGAAACGGGCCTTGGCCTCTTGAAGCTTGCCCCTGAGCTTCTGGGAGCTACTGGCCAACGCGTATACCTAATTTTAGCTCAGAACGAGGACGAACTCCGCCCCACAGGCGGGTTCATAACAGGCGTTGGAGAAGTCAGGGTTGAAAGAGGGGAAATAACCTCCTTGGTCTTCCGAGATAGCTACGCCGTGGACGACTTCTCCCTCCCTTATCCCGACCCTCCTGAACCTTTGCGCCGCTACATGGGCATTGACCTCTGGGTCTTCAGGGACAGCAATTGGTCCCCCGATTTCCCTACCTCCGCCCGAAGAGCCATCTCCCTTTACCGCCCCGGTTACTCTGTAAAGGTTGACGGCGTAATAGCCGTGGACCAGGAAGCTGTCCGCAGGATTGTGGAAGTTTTAGGCCCTTTAAAAGTGGAAGGCGAAGAGGAGCCAATAACCGGCAAAAACTTAATTTCCTACATGCGCAAAGCTTGGGCTCCTGAGGAAGGGAAGATTACAAGAGAATGGTGGGTCAAGCGGAAAAACTTCATGGCCTCCTTAGCGCAGGCAATCTTTCAGAAGGCAAAGGGGGGGGACATTAATTGGCTAACGCTGGGCCGCACAATCCTGGCCCTCCTCAAGGAAAAGCACATCCTCATCTACTTGGAAGAGCCTGAAGCCTCCTCATTCCTATCGCTCCAGGGGTGGGGTGGCTCATTAAGGCCTTATTCCAAAGATTTCCTGATGGTAGTAGATGCTAACGTCGGATACAACAAGGTTAACGCTCGCATTAAGCAATCCATAATCTACGAGGTGGACTTGGCCTCTTCTCCTCCCCAAGCCACCTTAACCCTTATCTACACTCATACTGCTCCTGCCGGCTACCCATGCCGCCCTGAAGCCCGGTATGACCCAGTGTACGAGAAGATGATGGAACGTTGTTACTGGGACTACTTAAGGGTTTACATACCTTCCGGGAGCAAGCTTCTGGACGCTACTCGCATCCCCATCCCTGCTGAGTCCCTCTGGCGTCGGGAAAGCGAGTCTGGCGATGTGGCATCATACCAAGCGGAAGAAGGCCCTTGGACCGTCCTGGCTGTATTAAGTCTAATTCCTCCTTCCCAGACGCAGACCCGCTCTTTTACCTACCTCCTTCCTCCTCAAGTTATCAATTGGGAAGGAGGGAAAGGCTTTTACCACTTAAAAGTTCAAAAGCAACCCGGAACTTTAGGCCATCCATTGACTATTAAAATCCACCTACCTCCAGGCTCTGAGCTCCTGGAAGTCACCCCCGAACCTTCAGCTGTGGAAGGGGAGACAGTGCTTTTCATCACGACCTTGAAAGAAGACAGGGAAATTTCCCTCAGTTTTAGGAGGCAAAGATGAAAGAAAAAGCCCTTTGGATTTTAATTGGCATTCTGATAACAGCCCTCGCCTTTCTTCCTGCGATTTGGGCGGCCCCAAGCCAAAGCCCAGAGCGCCAAACCGTTCCCACCCGCACCTTCACCCCTACCCCTGCTCCGGCTACTAACACCCCGACCCCTGCTCCTCCACCCCCAACCTTCACCCCTACCCCCACTCCAACTCTCGCTCCGGTTTCCCCAACCCCTTCACCTACTATAAGCGCTGCTTTTACCCCTCGCCCTACTCCAACCCCGATCCCAACCCCAACCTTTACCCCTTCCCCAACTTTAACCCCCTCTCCAACTTACACACTTCCTCCTTCCCCCGCTGCAACTTACACCCCTTCTCCAACTTTTACACCTTTCTCCACACCTACGCTTGAGTTAACCCTTACCCCAACTCCTACCAGTGTTGGGATTTCGCCTTTACTAATGGCTGGTATTGGGCTTATAATCCTGGGCATAATCCTCGTAATAATATGGAGGGTTCGTGCTTAAGCGGCGCTTACCTCTATGGCTTGGAATAATCCTCATCCTGGCAGGCTTTGCCCTCCTTGTCCTAAACTGGCCTC
>CAZPWR010000070.1:0-2036 GCA_964590555.1 uncultured Anaerolineae bacterium
CCCTCCAGACCATTGAAGCCATGGGTTACCCGGTAGTGTTGAAACCACTCCACGGCTCCTGGGGAAGGCTTCTGGCTAAGGTCAACGATAGGGATTTAGCAGAAGCCATCCTGGAACACAAGAAGACCCTGGGAGGATACGCCCACTCCGTCTTCTACATCCAGGAGTATGTGGAAAAGCCAGGGCGGGACATAAGGGCTTTCGTGGTGGGGGGAGAGACAATCGCCGCCATATACCGCAACTCCAACCACTGGATAACGAATACAGCCAGGGGAGCGAAGGCCTCTTTCTGCCCCATAACCCCGGAGCTTGACCGCATCGCCAAAGCGGCCGCTGAGGCTGTCGGGGGAGGAATCCTGGCGATAGACATCTTTGAAACGCCCGAGGGAAGGCTCGTGGTGAGCGAGGTCAACCACACCCCTGAGTTCCGCAACAGCATAGAGCCAACAGGGGTTGATATCCCCGGCAAGATGATAGATTACGTTAAGAAAGTGGCCGGAGGGAAGGCATGAAAGGGGGAAGATAGGAGTTCTCTTCTCCAGGGTAAGGCTGGAGGAGAAGCTAATCTTTGAAGCCCTGGCCAAGCGGAAAATCCCTTTTGAAAAGCTGGACATAAGGGCCATAGCTTTTGACCTTGAAAGGGCGCAGGACTTTGAGCGCATCCTGATCCGGTGCATAAGCCATAGGGAAGCCTTCTACAGTTCACGAATCCTGGAAAGCCAAGGGGTAAAAACGGTGAACTCCCATAAGACCATCCGGCTGGCTGGGGATAAGCTCCTCACATCGCAAGCCCTAATGGATAAAGGGGTGCCAACTCTGCCGGTAGTCCTGGCCTTCTCCCCACAGGCAGCAATGGAAGCGATGGGAAAATTGGGCTACCCCGCAGTGATAAAGCCCCTCAACGGCTCTTGGGGCAGGCTCATCGCTAAGATTGATAACCCCGAATCCGCCCGCAGCATCCTGGAACATCGCTCCTACTTGGGAGAGGAACTCGGCTCCGTCTTCTACATCCAGCCCTACGTGGAAAAGCCCGGCCGCGATATCCGAGCAATGGTAGTAGGAGGCGAGGTGATTTACGCCGTCTACCGCTACTCCTCCCACTGGATTACCAATACCGCTCGCGGGGCCTATACCGAGCCCTGCCCCATAACTTCGGAGCTTGAGGAGCTGAGCCTAAGGGCCGCCGAAGCCGTAGGCGGAGGAATCCTGGCACTGGACATCTTTGAAACCCCCGAAGGCCTCGTGGTCAATGAAGTGAACCATACCCCGGAATTCCACGGGGCGATGAAAGCAGTGAAGGTAGACATACCGCAGAAAATCGTGGACTATTTCCTCCAAGGAGGGTGAGATGGTCAGCGCTTCGGTAGTTGGCGCATCCGGATACGCTGGAGGAGAGCTCCTTCGGCTCCTCCTGAGCCACCCCTCTTTCAAGGTCAAGCAGGTCACTTCCGAAACCTGGGCTGGCAAGCCTGTGCACTTCGTCCACCCCAACTTGCGCAGCCGCACGGAGCTGCGCTTCGTCAAGCTTGAAGACCTTGAGCCATGCGATGTCCTCTTCCTCGCTTTACCCCACGGCCAGGCCATGTATCAGATTGACCAATTCGCTTCCCTCGCTTACTACATCGTGGACCTCTCGGCTGACTTCCGCCTCAAGGACCCAGCGGATTACCAGCGCTGGTACGGAGTGGAACACCCAGCTCCACACTGGCTCCCTCTATTCACATACGGCTTACCCGAAATCCACCGGGAAGAAATCCGCTCCTCTCGCTACGTAAGCGGGGTGGGATGCAACGCCGCCTGCTCCATCCTGGCACTTTATCCCCTTTACCGTAGGAAATTGGTGGAAATGGCAATCGTGGATGTCAAGGTCGGTTCCTCAGAGGGGGGAAGCAAGCCAACCCAGGCCTCCCATCACCCCGAAAGGTCAGGAGTGATGCGGCCTTATGCCCCCGCTTCGCACCGCCACCTGGCAGAATTAGTCCAAGAACTCAATTTCGGGCAAAAGCCTCAGATTCATTTCACCGTCACTTCGGTGG
>CAZPWR010000071.1:0-1650 GCA_964590555.1 uncultured Anaerolineae bacterium
AACACATTGAAATTGAAGACTACCTGAAAGCCGTGAAAGTTTGGGAAAGGGTCCTAAAGCACTTTTCAGGAGGCGGGAATGAAACCCTGGATTGAGTCAGAGTTGATCTGGAAATTTACCGCATCGGTGCACTTTGACCGGGAGCTTTATCGCCAAGACATCCAGGGAAGCATAGCCCATGTCCGGATGCTCGGCAAACAAGGCCTGATCTCGCCTGAGGAATCGGAAGCCATCGTCCGCGAATTGCAGGAAATACTCCGAGAGATTGAAGAGGGAAGGTTTAAGTGGAAAGAAGAATACGAAGATGTGCACTTAAATGTGGAAGCTGCCTTGATAGAGAGGCTTGGCGAGACAGGGGCCAAGCTCCACACCGGCCGGAGCCGCAATGACCAGATAGCTTTGGACATGCGCCTCTACATCCGAGAAGCCTCCGAGAGGGTTTGCAAAGCCATAGAGGAAGTCCAAAGGGCAATTCTGGACCTGGCCGAAGCCCATGCCGATGTTATAATGCCTGGCTACACCCACCTCCAGCGAGCCCAGCCCATCCTCTTCTCCCACCACGTTATGGCTTACTTCTGGATGTTAGAGAGGGACAAGGGCCGCTTTTCCGATGCCGCTCGGCGAGCCGATGAATGTCCCTTGGGAGCAGGAGCGCTGGCCGGAAGCACCCTACCCCTATCCCCGGAGCACGTAGCCCAGGAGCTCGGCTTCTCCCGGAGCTTCCGCAACAGCATAGACGCCGTAAGCGACCGAGATTTCGTCTTAGAATTTCTGGCGGCATGCTCCATCCTCATGGTCCACCTCTCCCGCCTGGCCGAAGAGTTAATCCTCTGGTCAACCCAGGAATTCAGCTTCATAGAGATAGCCGACCCTTTTACCACTGGCTCCAGCATGATGCCTCAGAAAAGGAATCCTGATTTAGCGGAGCTTATAAGGGCTAAGAGCGGGAGGGTATTCGGGCACTTGGTGGCCCTTCTAACTGTCCTCAAAGGCCTTCCCCTCTCCTACAACCGCGACCTTCAGGAAGACAAAGAAGGCCTGTTTGATGCCGTAAAGACCGTGCTGGCCTGCCTTGAAATCCTGGCCCCGATGCTTCGCACCCTTAAAGTGAACAAAGAGAAGATGCGCTCTGCGGCCGAAGACGGCTTCATACTGGCGACCGACATAGCCGAACACCTTGTGGCTAAAGGTATACCTTTCCGCAAAGCTCATACCGTAGTGAGAGAAATAGCCAGCTATTGCCGTGAAAAGGGCAAAGGGCTCAAGGAACTGAGCTTGGAAGAGCTGAGGGCCTTCTGCGAACTTCTTGACGGGGCCTTTCTGGAAAGCCTCACAGCGGAAAACTCCGTTAAGGCCCGGCGGCTTCCTGAGCAACTCAAAGGGCAAATTGCTGAAGCGAAGAAGCTTCTTGAAGTCAAAGCTCCGACGGTGGGGACGTCATGGTGACAGCGCATCCCAAGGCACTCCAAAACCAACGGTGGTGGGAAAACATGGGGACGCCCTTTCATGCCGATTAAAATCGGCCTCTTTCGGCCTTCGGCCATGGGTCGGCCTTCGCCGACCCGAATTGGAAGGAGAGGGCGGAACTTTATCACCTGCGAGGGTAAGGGGTAACCACCCCGCAACTCCCCTACGACGGGGTATGGGGGT
>CAZPWR010000072.1:0-1560 GCA_964590555.1 uncultured Anaerolineae bacterium
ATGAGTTCGGTTCCCCTGGACAAACTGCTCTTCACCGCCCACCCGATTTCTTCCTGGTCATCCCCTACCATGAAGCAGCGGACGACTTTCCCTCCAAGGCCTGTCAAATGTCGGCAGAGCCAGTTCGTATTTGTATCAAGAACCTCTCCCAAAAGTAACTCATTCCCTATGGCGATAATCTCGCAGCGGACCTGGCCCAAGCGTCCTACCTCCTACACCAATGCGTGCCAAGGGGCAATTTTCTGGCATTTATAAACTTGTCCCTTGGACAATTGGCAAGGTCAAGAGGGCATGGGGGACTATGAGCACCTCCGCTTTGCCCCCAAGCTCCGCTGATACAATTCGGAAGGCTTCCTCAAGGTCAGAAGCCGGAATCATCTTAGCTTGGCGGACCATTTCCTGGTCCTTTGCACCGGCAATTATCACTTTGCATCCTTCCAGGACTTTGGCCATTACAAAGGCTCTCTGTTCTCCAGGCTTAAGGCCATGCTGGCGGGCATCTTCCAAGATGGCTTGGACACTTGGGGCGTTCTTAAGCATCTCAAAGAACCGCTGTTCTCCAATCCCTTGCCCTGGCCCTTCATCGCACGGAGCTGGAACGATTATGAACCCTCCTGGCTTAACCACCGGTACCGGGGCAAAGTATAGGTAACTGGCCGCCCTTGTGGCTTGGTACAGGTTCACATCTTTGGGATACCCCACCCCTGCTATGGCCACATCGTACTGCTTGGGGATTGGGACTTCGTAAATAGTTCGGGCTATGGTAACCAGCTCTTGGAAAGTGGCCTCAGGCTCACCGGCCTTTACTGTTACCACTTCACCTTTGTCGTTATTTATCACATTCACGATGAAACGAAGGCCTGCCTTTCGGGCAGCTTCGGTGATGGCCTCGTGGAAGGGGTTGCCTTCAATTCGCCCCAGCCTTGTCCCAGGGTGCTCCAAAATAGCGGGGCTGTGTGTAGCTTGTATCGTCTTTTCTCCCCCCGCACCTAGGGCAACAGTTTTCCGCCCGCCGGAATAGCCAGCATATTGGTGCGGTTCCACAATCCCAGTAGCGATGAGGAGGTCAGCCTCGCAAGCGATGCGGTTCACCCAGAGGGGGATGCCTGCTTCGCTTTCCCCAAGGTACATAAGCATTTCAGGATTCTGGGGTTCATGGTCCAGGACACGGTAGCGCTTGACTATTTCGGCCGTAAGCTTCTCAACCTTCTCTTCATAAGTGGAAGGGCGGTGCATGCCGATTCCGCACAGCAGGGTTATGTCCTCGTTTCTAACCCCTGCCTCTTTAAGCTCCTTAAGGATAGCCGGAACCAAAACGTGGTCTGGGCTTGCCCTTGTGACATCGGTGAACACGATGCAAACTTTATCGCCTGGCCTGGCAAGTTCCCTTAGGGGAGGGGAATTTTCGGGCTCAGCCATAGCTAATTTCACCGCCCAATCAAGGTCGGGGACAGGCTCCGCTTCCCTTGATTCCACGACGTAACCTTCAAAGCCTGGGGGTAGTTCAAACTCCAAAAAACCTTTGCCAAAAGGGACCCTGAACATGCTTGCCTCCCTTAC
>CAZPWR010000073.1:0-4874 GCA_964590555.1 uncultured Anaerolineae bacterium
AGGGATGAAATTGAAAAAGAGGGGATGAAAGTTTTGAAGATAATACTTTTTGGCTCAAGGGCAAGGGGTGATTTCAGGGAGGATAGCGATTGGGACCTTTTAGTGGTGATTGATAGAGACATTCCGTTTAACCGTAAGCGGGAAATTTTAGGTAATATTTACAAAGCCATTGCAGAAGTTGAGGGTGAATCCTATGAAGTGATAATCACTTCCCAGAATAAATACGAAGAGCTTAAAAATTATGTTGGAACCTTGATGTATGATGCTGAAAAAGAGGGCATTTTGCTGTGGAGTTAGGAGATTGCTTCAGGCCTTCGCACCATTGTAATGACCCCTTGGGGGAAAGCATTAATTTTGTTTTGGAGGTGAGCTATGGACCTTTACGGAAGGGACTTAATCTGCACTCAGGAATGGAGCTTGGAAGAACTTTGGGCTGTCCTTGACTTGGCAGCCAAGATGAAGAGGGAGCGATTCTCCCCTCGCTGGAGCGAGGCGCTCAAGGGCAAGACCTTCCTCATGTTCTTCTACAACCCTTCCGTCCGCACCCGAATCTCTTTTGAAGCGGCCATAACTGAGCTTGGAGGCCATGCCCAGTACCTCGTCCCCGAAACAATGCGCTTGAAGACGGAAAAGACCGCAGGTGAAACAATTGAGGATGCGGCCAAAGTCATGAGCCGCTACGCTGCAGGCCTCGGAATCCGAATCCTGGAAGACAAAATCCCCTACTACGGAGCTGGCGACGCGCTCATAAGGGAATACGCTTACTATGCCGATATCCCAGTCATAAACATGGCCGATGACAAGTTCCATCCTTGCCAAGGCCTGGCCGACGTAATGGGATGGATGGAATGGTGGGGGAATGGGGTGGGCAAGCCCCTTGACCCCGAATCAATCCGGGGGAAAAAGCTTCTGGTGATTTGGGGACACGGCGCCCTGGCCCGCTCCTGGTGCTCGGTCCAGGAAGCCCTCCTAATAGGCTCTCGCTTCGGCATGCACGTAACCTTAGCCTACCCTGAAGGTTATGACCTGGACCCAGAGGTGATTGAGCAAGTCAAGGCCAACTGCCAAGCTAACGGCACTACGTTTGAAATCGTCCACGACCCCGTTTCTGGCTACGAGGGGGCCCACGTGGTCTACTCCCGCAACTGGATGAGCCCCCAAGCCTACAGGGATGGGGTCTTCCACAAGCAGGAGGAGATTGAGAAAGCCCTCCGCTACACCGAATGGATATGCGATGAAGAGAAGATGAAACGCACGGCTAACGCCATCTTCACCCACCCCATGCCTGTGGACCGAGGACATGAGGTAACGGATGCGGTAGCCAGTGGCCCTCGCTCTTGCATCTACGACGTAGCCGAAAACCGACTGCATGTCCAAAAAGCTATAATGGTCCTGACCATGGCTAACTGGTAAAATTTCTCCAGGAGGGATGTAAAATGGGCAGAAAGGGATTGGCAGTAGTAGCTATTGGCGGAAACTCTCTGATAAAAGACCCCCAGCATCAGACCGTTCCCGATCAGTTCGCCACAGCTTGCGAGACGGCCTGGCACATAGCTGGGATGATAGAAGAAGGCTGGGATGTAGTCATAACCCACGGGAATGGCCCCCAAGTAGGCTTCATCCTCTTGCGCTCTGAACTTGCCCGCCATGTCCTCCACCCCGTTCCACTTGACTCTTGCGGGGCCGACACCCAAGGAGCAATCGGCTACATGCTCCAGCAATGCCTTTACAATGCTTTCCTCAAGAAAGGGATGAAAAAGCAAGCGGTAACGGTTGTAACCCAAGTAGTAGTTGACCGGAACGACCCCGCTTTCCAGAACCCGACAAAGCCTATTGGACCCTTCATGAGCAAAGAGGAAGCCCTGAAGCGCAAAGAGGAAGAAGGTTGGGACGTAATGGAAGATGCCGGCAGAGGTTGGAGGAGGGTGGTCCCTTCTCCCTATCCCTTGGAAATCGTGGAGCTTGACGCCATAAAATCGCTTGTGGACCAGGGCTTTGTGGTGATAGCCGTAGGCGGGGGTGGCATACCAGTTATCAGGCTGGATGATGGCTCCCTCAAGGGGGTTGAGGCCGTGATTGATAAGGACTTGGCCTCAAGCCTATTAGCGGTTGGGATAAAAGCAGACCTTTTCCTCATAAGCACGGCGGTGGAGAAAGTGGCCCTGAACTACAAGAAGCCAAACCAGGTTTGGCTTGACCGGATGACTTTGGAGGAGGCCAAGCGTTATTATGATGAAGGCCACTTCCCGCCGGGTAGCATGGGTCCGAAGATAAAGGCCATAATAAGCTACTTGGAGCAAGGTGGGAAGAAAGCCATAATCACCAGCCCCGAAAACATAACCCGAGCCCTGAGAGGCGAGACCGGAACGCACATCGTTCCCTGAAGCCTATGCCCCGGCCTCCTGGCCGGGGTTTTTTGTGCCAACAGAAGGCTTCCTCCTTAGGCCTTTGCCCTATGCTTTGTCCCTCTGCAAATACGCCACGAGTGGGGCTCAAAACCCTGGCAGATCCCCAACAAATGGGGGTAGAAGGGGTTAGCCCCCTCCCAGGAGAGCGGGGGTAAAAGAGGGGGCGAGCTGCTACCCCCCGTAAACCATCTACGAGGGGGTCAAAACCGCCACGAGTAAGAAGATTAAGGGGTGAAGTGTGATGGTTACACGCCGTGAAGTTGCCACCAAATTAACTGATTACCTCCAGCATCGCCTTACTTTAGAGGAACTTGTCAATTGGGCTGAAGGCGATGATGGAAGAGGAATTTGAAGAGGGGTATTTTGACATCCTGCGTGACATCATCAGCCGCCTTGGCTTAGCCGATGTAGAAAAGTTTGGCTTGACTTGGGAGGACTGTGAGGATTACCTTTCACGCTTAGGCTATCGGGTGAAAGTTGAGGTCTCTGAGGTTGGATAGAGACTAAGCCATCTTTAGCGAATCCCTCAAGGCGTAGCCCCAAAAACCAACAAAGCCGACAAACCTTTTAGGGCGTGGCCCTCAGCAAACGGAGGAGGGAAACCCACTGCAAGGGGTAATGGGGGGTCTGGGGGTGTCCCCCCAAGGTTTTAAAATGGGGGAGAGTAGCTAACCCCTGCATCCCGCTCACGAGTGGGACCCAAAACCCTGGTAAACCCCCAGCAAACGGGGGTGGGGAATCCCCCATAATACCCCTGCGAAGGGGCGTAGAGGTCCAAGGGGGTCCGAGGATATTTGCACAATTAAAGCCTTGTTTTTACCCTTCATAGGGTGTATAATGTTCTTAGCCTAAAAGGGGGAAACGAAAGTGAAAGGAAAGCCTCCGCAAGCGTGGTTTGACGGAATAGCCACTGGAATCCTGGCCCTTTCCCCCGAAGGTAAGATTATTTTCGCTAACCGAAAGGCCCTGGAAATTTGCGAATCTTCCTTTGAGGAGCTGGAAGGGAAAGATATAAGCTCCTTCATCCCTAACCTTGACCAGAAAGCCCTGGAAGCCATAACTAAGGCCATCGCCTCCGAGCCTTTCAGGACTACACTTGTTTGCCCCACAGGGAAAAGAATCCCTGTTCTGGTCACCCCAGCCTTTGTTCCAGAAAAGGGGCAAGAAGCCATAGTCCTAACTTTAGAGAGGGCTCCTCAGGCTCTTCCCCCAGATCAATACCTGCCCATTTTAGCTTCAGTATCTCAAGCTGCGTCCTCTTCCCTGGACCCAGAAGCGATAGCCGAAGCTATTTACAGAGAGCTCGCCAAATTTATGCCGATGGACGCCTTCTACATCGCCTTGTATTACCCCGAAACCGAGGAACTGGATTTCATAATCCGGGTGGATGAAGGGGTAAGGGAGCCAAGGGAGCGCCGTAAACTATCCCCAGGCCTGACCCAGACTGTTATCAACGCCAAAGCCCCTCTCCTCATAACTGACCTGGAAAAGGAACCTTACCCCTACACCCTTTGGGGCACTGGCAAAGTCCCGCGTTCCTACCTCGGCGTTCCCATGATTGTAGAGGACAAAGTGGTAGGGGTAATCTCAATCCAATCTTATACCCCGGCCTCTTATTCCCACAGAGATGCCGAAATGCTCTCTGCTTTAGCTTCTTACCTCGCTCTAACCTTCCGCAATGCCGTTCTCCATGACCGAACCCTTAAACTCGCCGAAAGGCTTTCCATCCTGAACGAAATAGCCCGCCGGGTCATTATCCCTGTTAGCCCTGAAATTCTTTTCCAGGAAATAACCCAACTAATATGGGAGAAACTTGGGCACTACGGGGTTTTGCTCTTCCTGGTAGAAGGAGAAGAAGCAGTCCTGAAGGCAGTGACTGGAGAATATGCTCAGGTCGCTGGGCCTGGGTACCGCCAGCACCTATCCCAGGGGATAATTGGTTGGAGCATAACCCACAATGAAACGGTCTTGTGCAACGATGTTTCCAAGGATTTCCGCTATATCCCCGGCCCTGTCCCTCCTGGGCTGATTGGCTCCGAAATCTGCGTGCCGATAAGCTTCAGAGGGAAAGTCTTGGGGGCTATTGACCTTCAGGACACCAAGCCCGGGGCTTTCACCCTGGAAGATGCCGCAACTTTAGAATCCATAGCTTCCTTGGTGGCGATAGCTTTCCACAATGCCAGGCTTTACCAAAGCCTTAAGGAGGAAAGGGAGCTCCTCCGCCCTTCCGCCGACGCTTTGCCCATGGAGCTTATCATTTTGGACAGTGATTTAAACATAATCGCAGCCAACAAGGCTTTCCTTGAAAGTTTCAAGCTCTCACTCCAAGAAACCATAGGGAAGCCATGCTTTGAACTTATAAAAAGCCCCGAGTTTGAAGGCAAAATTCGGGAAGCATTGGAAGGAGGAAGACCAGTCTACTGGGAAATGGGGGAAAATGGTAGAACCTTCCAAGCTTTTGCTGTT
>CAZPWR010000074.1:0-6782 GCA_964590555.1 uncultured Anaerolineae bacterium
TGTCTCTGCGGGCAAGGACCACCTGGTCTGTTTCCACATCGCGTGGGCCTATCTCTATCCGCAGCGGGACCCCTCGCAGCTCCCACTCGTTGAACTTCCATCCGGGGGTGTATTCCTCACGGTCATCAACCTTTACCCTGAAAGCTTGGAGCTTCGGTTTAAGCTCTCCGATTTTGGCCAAGACTTTCTCCTTCTCCTCGTCGCTCCTCCAGATTGGGACGATTATCACTTGGATTGGGGCAAGCCTTGGGGGTAGCTTAAGGCCTTTTTCGTCCCCGTGCACCATGACAATGGCTCCGATGAAGCGAGTGCTCAGGCCCCAGCTTGTAGTCCAGCAATACTGAAGTTGGTTGTTGCGGTCAAGGTAGCGGATTTCAAAGGCCTTGGCGAAATTCTGGCCCAGGTTGTGGGAGGTGGCTGATTGGAGGGCCCACTTGTTGCCCATCATGGCTTCCATGGTGTAAGTGTGGAGGGCGCCAGCGAACTTTTCCGACTCGCTCTTCTTTCCCAGAATCACAGGGATTGCCGCTTCATTCTCGGCGAAGTCCCGGTAGATGTAGAGTATCCTAAGGGTTTCCTCTTCGGCCTCTTCGTAGGTTGCGTGGGCGGTGTGACCCTCTTGCCAGAGGAATTCCATCGTGCGGAGGAACGGCCGAGTCCTAAGCTCCCAGCGAACAACGTTGCACCATTGATTTAAGAGAAGTGGTAGGTCACGGTAAGAGCGAATCCACTGCGAATACATGTAGCCTATGATTGTTTCGGAAGTAGGGCGGACCACAAGGGGTTCTTCCAGCTCTTTCCCGCCCCCGTGGGTAACGATTGCCAGCTGAGGGGCGAATCCTTTCACGTGTTCGCTTTCCTTTTGGATGAAGCTATACGGGATGAAGAGGGGGAAGTAGGCGTTCTGGTGGCCTGTCTCTTTGAAGCGGCGGTCAAGGCTCTGCTGGATATTTTCCCAGAGAGCGTAGCCGTATGGCCTTATCACCATGCAGCCTCTTACGGGGGCGTAATCGGCGAGCTCTGCTCTCTGGATAACCTGGATATACCATTCGGAAAAGTCCTCTCTGGGTGATACGAGTTTTTCCCTCATGGTCCTTTCCTCCTTTGAAGGATTTAAAAAACCGGCCCCCTTAGGTCTGGGGGCCGGCCCTAATCCACCACGCCTTAGCCCGACAATACCCCGGCATTACCCAGACCCAGGGGCTGGGGAAGAGCGCGGTATCGGGCACGGCAACGGGAACCCAAACCTCATTTTCTACCCTCTTTTTGAATTTTAACTGCAAGGCAGTTTTTTGTCAAAAATTTCGCCTAATCACCCAGGGTTTTCCATTCCTCCGGTGGGGTGGTCACCTTCGGCCACGGGGTAAAGTTGCCAAGACTGATTGAGGCGGAGGCCTGCGGGTCTGCTTAAGGCTATTGGCTTACCTTGGGACCTTTGCCACCCCGTTTGCGGAAGGTTCGTCAGGGTTTTGGGTCCCACTCCTGGCAAGCTGGCCCCCACACCCCCCTGACATCAGAAGCCCAAGAGTTGCCACCGCCAGCCACAAGCGCTGCGCACGAGAGGGGTCAGTCAAGAGGAAGCAAGTTTTGACGTCCAGGTCAACCCGATGGCGACCACGTTTGTCTTTGGCATCGTAACACCACTCCCGCAGACGTTGGCGTACGGTGTTCTCCTTTTTGCCCAACAAGAGGGCCACGCTAATTTTGGCCAATTTCTTTCCCCAGCGGGCCAGATTTTTAGCGGTGGAGCGGATTAGATTTCGGTGCCACCCGGTGTAGGCCTCCATTCCATCCAAGGTGCGGCTCCGCTCTTGGCGGCTCGCTTTTTGATAGCGCCTTTTCATCCGGCGCAAATATTGGTATTGCTCTTGTATGGTCATCTTTTCCTCCGTCTCCATCTTGAACTCCGGTAACATTATCATTTGAGTGAACCGAGCGGCCTTGTTAACATTTTACGTGAACGTATGATTGGAGCGATTTCATCTTTGTGATATAATGTTTTCCAAAGTAACTGCCGACTCCATTCAACCGCTCAAAGGCATCGTAGCCTACAAAAGGGAGGTGAAAAATGAGTGATGTAGAGATTGTGGCTTTACGATGCCCTTCCTGTGGGAACGCCAGCAATGTCCCCGAGAGGGAATTGAGGTTTGGCTATCAATTTACTTGCCCCTACTGCAAAACCGTTTCTGTGCTCATCGTTAATCGCCTGCTTTACATTCCTTCTCCGGGCGAAAAGATATGCATAAAGTGTGGTCGAGTTGGGCCGCAAGATGCTCGCTTCTGTCAGTGCGGAGCCTCGCTGGTGCGCACATGCATTAATCCTAAATGCCGCAAAGAGTTCCCAATTCACCACAATTTATGCGATTATTGCGGTTGGCCGCAGGACGTTAAACGAGCAATCAGCGATCTTTCTAACCCTGATCCGGAAATCCAAGAAAAAGCTTGCAAGGCGCTTGTGACAATTAGCCCTAACGCTCCGGAAGCCGTCCCCGCGTTGGCCGACCTCATTAAGCACAGTGAAAACCCAGATGTAATTGTGAACGCTTGCGAGGTGCTTAAAGCAATTGGCCCTGCTGCTTCAGAAGCCGTCCCAGCATTGGTTGACCTCATTAGGCGCAGCGAAAATTGGGGTGTAATTGCGAGCGCTTGCGAGGCGCTTAAGGCAATTGGCCCTGCCGCCTTACCCGAATTGAAGCCTCTCACCGGTTGGTTGTCAGGACTGGATAAATGGAAGAAGGAGCGCATCAAAGGTGTCATTGCAGAAATAGAGAGAAAGCATGGAATACGGTAAGTATGTGCTTGAATTCAGGCGGCAGATTATCCCACCTTTTGCCTTGACCGCATCGGGATAAGGCTCCTCATTGCTTTCAATTGACTTGCTGGCAGGCTATGCGGGTCTATTGTCTGTGCACCGATTGGGAACCGGCCTCCCTGGATGCTCTTTCAAGTAGACCAGCGAAGGCCGACGATAGGCCAAAGGCCTAAAAAGGACAACTTCGGTCGGCGCAAGAAATACCCATTTTGACAAGGAATGTTTTCCAGGCTAAAATAAGTTTCGCAAAAAACTTTCGGAGGGAAGCGGATGAAGCCAGAGCTTATAAGGAACGTGGCCTTGATTTCCCACGGTGGAGCGGGGAAGACCTCCCTTTCTGAAGCTTTGCTTTACGACAGCGGGGCTATAAAGAGGCTGGGGAAAGTAGAAGAAGGTAACACCGTCTCAGACTATGACCCTGAAGAGATAAGGCGAAGGATGTCCGTTAACACTTCCATCCTCCCATGCGAATGGCGGGGGTGCAAGATAAACATCCTGGATACACCAGGCTACATGGACTTTGTGGGCGAAGTCTTGGGAGCTTTGAGAGTGTGCGATGCCGCTATAGTGGTCGTGGATGCCTCCGCCGGAGTAGAAGTGGGGACCGAAATGGTCTGGTCTTACGCCGATGAGCGCCAGCTCCCACGCTTCGTCTTCGTCAACAAGATGGATAGAGAAAACGCCGATTTCCTCCGAGTTGTGGGAGAAGTAGCGGAAAAATTCGGCGTGAACGTTATACCCCTTCAGCTTCCACTGGGAAGCCAGGCCGCTTTCTCCGGAGTTGTGGACCTGATTAGGATGAAAGCCTACGTCGGCCCGGAAGCTAAGGAGGAGGAAATCCCTTCTGACCTCAAGGACTTAGCCGAAGAATACCGCACTAAACTTTTGGAAGCCGCCGCCGAAAGCGAAGACGAACTCATCATGAAATACTTGGAAGGCGAGGCCTTAACCGAGGAGGAAATAAGGAGAGGACTTGCTTTCGGGGTCAAAAACCGTAAGTTCGTGCTGGCCCTTTGCGGCGCCGCTACCCTAGATATAGGAGGAAGGCAACTTTTGGATGCAATCGTGGATTACTTTCCCTCCCCAGCAGAAATTGAGGTCAAGGTTGGGGAAGACGGCGAAGTCCTAAAGGCCGACGAAAACGGCCCCTTGGCCGCCCTAATCTTCAAAACCTTCGCCGACCCCTACGTTGGCAAGCTCTCCTACTTCCGAGTCTATTCCGGAGTAATGCAATCCGACTCCAGGGTCTTCAACCCCCGCAGCGGAGAAGAGGAACGCATAGGACAATTGTTCTTCCTGCGTGGGAAAGAACAATTTCCTGTAAAACAAGTAGGGCCGGGGGACCTGGGAGTTGTGGCTAAGCTCACAGCCAGCGTAACTGGTGACACGCTGTGCGACAAAAACCACCCCATAACCTTGCCGGGGATAAAATATCCCGAACCCCTCTTCTCCGTGGCCGTGGCCCCTAAAACTAAAGCCGACCTTGATAAGCTCAGCAATGTCCTGAGCCGCTTGGTGGAAGAAGACCCAACTTTGCAGGTAAAGCGGGAATTTTCCACTGGCGAGACCATCCTTTCAGGCATGGGCGAATCCCACGTGGAGATCGCTGTCCGCAAGCTCCAGGATAAATTTGGAGTAGGAGTTGTCACCTCTTTACCCAAAGTGCCCTATCGCGAAACCATAACCAAGGTGGCGAGGGCTCAAGGAAAGTACAAGAAACAGACGGGAGGCCGTGGGCAGTATGGAGACGTTTGGCTCAGGCTTGAGCCACTCCCCAGGGGTGCAGGCTTTGAATTCGCCGAAGAAATATTCGGCGGAGCAGTCCCCAAGCAATACATCCCAGCAGTGGAAAAAGGCCTAAAGGAGGCCATCCAGAGCGGCGTCTTAGCCGGCTTCCCGGTCGTGGATATAAGGGCTGTCCTGTACGATGGCTCCTACCACCCGGTGGACTCTTCCGAGCTTGCCTTCAAGATAGCAACCCATCTCGGTTTCAAGAAGGCTATGGAGCAAGCTGGCCCAATCCTTTTGGAGCCTATCATGAACGTCACCGTAACCGTCCCCGAACAATTCACTGGCGACGTCCTGGGCAACCTTAACACCAAGCGGGCCAGAGTCATGGGGATTGAGCAGAAGAAGGGCACGGCAGTGATAAAAGCTCAAGTTCCATTAGCCGAAATGCAACGCTACGCCACCGAGCTTCGCTCCTTGACTCAAGGCCGGGGCATCTTTTCCATGGAATTTTCCCACTACGAAGAGGTTCCCCCGCACATTGCCCAAGCCATAATTGAGCAAGCTCGCAAAGAGAGGGAACAGCAAGAGAAGAAGTAGCCAGGGTAAGCTGGCCAGAGGTTGGCAAAATATTCGGGGAGGGAAGAGGAGTGGTGCTTTTGCAGGTTTGGACTTGGTCGGCTTACCCTTTAAATTTTCAGTTTGGCCTGGGATAGGCGAATTGCCGCCCAGCGCTTAATACTGAAAGGAGGAAAAATGGAGATTAAACTCAGAGCATTGGAGAAGTTGGCCTTAAGCATACCCGGCTTCAAAGGATACAAGGAGAAGGAGATACGCCGCGAGACAGACCGACTCCTCCGCCAACACATAGCCTCTATCCTTGAGGAAGCCCGCGGCTTAATCAAAGAAACCCAAATTACGGTCATGCAAAAGGGCAAAATCGGCCTCTTGGACGACCTGGAGCGGGCTATCATGAAGCTCCAAAACACCATAGACCGGCTCAAAACCGCCCCCTACGGCTACAGCGGCTTCTTTGATGCAGTCAAAATTCGTGAGGAAGAGCTTGATGCCTTGTACAATTTTGACCTCTCAATCTTGGAGAGAGCCCAAGCCATGCTCTCCTCCGCCAAAAGCCTCAAAGAAACGGCCGAAAAGGGGGAGGAGCTCGTCCCAGCCATAAACAACATCATCTCCGAGGCCGATAGCCTTATGACTACCTTCCTCAAGCGCCAAGAGGCGGTAATGAATTTCCGGGAGGAGGGGTAGCTATGCCTGTGATAGAGCGAACATTTTGGGTAAAAGCACCCATAGAAAAAGTCTTCGCCCTCCTGGCCGACCACTCCAGGGACCCAGAGTGGCTTCCCGGCTTAGTGGAAAGCCGCAACTTTCAAGGCCAGGGGCTTGGAGCTACCTGGGAATGGACCTACAAGATGGCCGGAATTTCCTTCCACGGAACCGGACACGTGGTGGAGCATGAACCGCCCCGCCGTCACGTGGTAGAAACAAAGGGCGGAGCCATAAGCACTTGGGCTTGGACTTTGGAACCCGAAGGGGAGGGGACAAAAGTCCACCTCCGCCTGGAATACTCAATCCCCGTAGCCGTCCTGGGCAAGGTTGCCGAGAAAATACTTTTAGCTCAGAACGAAAAAGCTGCCGACGAAGGTGCAGCTAATCTAAAACGCATATTGGAGGAATAATGTCTAAGAAAATCGCTTTGCCAATTGCCATAGCAGCTTTGGCCATAACCTTGATGGCATGCATTTCAGTTAAACCAGCTACGCCGGAAGTAAAAGGCTTAACCTTGGCCAAAGAACTCACCGCAGATTACAAGCCGGTAAAAGAAACCAGCGAATTTTACCCCACTGAACCTTTCTACTGCTCGGTCAATGTGGCCAACATCAAAAAGGGCGATGTTGTAAAGGCTACGTGGTTCTACGGTGAAGAGCTGGTAAACGAAACCACCTACACCGCCGAAAAAGCCGGCTCTGGCTACATCGGCTTCAACCTCAAGCCCCAAAAATACTGGCCAATAGGCCAATATCGGGTGAAAATTTACCTCAATGACCAGGCCGCTGGAGAGAAAACCTTCTCCGTAGTGCCGCCTAAAGAAGCGATCCCTTCAAAGGTGAAGAAGGTTGTGACGGCCAGGGAAGTGGACGAAAAACATAGGCCTGTGGAACTGGCCATAGTCTTTGCCCCAGACGAAACAGTCCACTGCTCCGTCAATGCCGACTTAGGGATT
>CAZPWR010000075.1:0-5904 GCA_964590555.1 uncultured Anaerolineae bacterium
CTGGAAATCCTCTCTAATTTGCTCTACACTTACCATTAATAACACCTCCTTTTACCTTACCCGCCCTATTCCCCCTCTTTAAACCAGGCCTTTGGGCTTCCCATGACCCTTTCCACCACCTTTTCCGCTCTTTTGATTTGGATTACGCCTTGCGAGGGTGGGAGCTGTATCCCCGCTGGCTTCCTAACCTCGGCTTCTTCTACGGCTATCCAGTCACCAACTTTTACGCCCCTCTGAGCTATTACCTTGTCGTCTTCCTCCACTGGCTTGGGTGCGGGTTCATAAATTCCCTGAAAGCCTCTTTCGGCCTTTCTTTCCTCCTGGCTGCTTTTACGGCTTACCTGTGGGCCAAGGACCTCTTCGGCGAGGAAGCCGGCCTCTGGGTAGCAATAGCTTACACTTACTTCCCCTACCACATAGCTAATGCCTATGTCCGAGCTGCCTTGGCAGAACATCTGGCCTTCGTCTTCTTCCCGCTAATTTTATGGCTTATTTGGAAAGTGGTGAGGGAGGAAACTCTCAAACACACACCTTTCCTGGCTTTGGGGGTTGCCGGCCTCATCCTCACCCACAACCTTTCGGCCTTTATCTTTGCCCCCTTTGCCTTGGCTTACGCCTTGGCCTTAACTTTCGCCAAGCCTTCCAACCGGCTGAAGGCCTTGCTCCTTGTGGCATTAGGGGCAGCTCTTGGGCTTGCCCTCAGCGCTTTCTACTGGCTCCCTGCCCTTGCCGAAAACCGATGGATTAGAGCCGGCCAGATTGCTCCTTCGGTCACTGAACCCTTGAGTTTTCTCCTCCCCATTAACGAGCTTTTTTCCCGCTCGTTAATCCACCATTACCCTATTTCCCAGCATCTCTTTAGCCTATGGCAAACGGCTTTCATGGTCTGTGGCTTTATCCTGGCCTTAACGCAAATCCGCACCTTTGAAGCGGAGAAAAAGGCCTTAACCATAACAGCCGCTCTTTCAGTAGCCATTGCCACTTTCGTAAACACTCCTTCCTCATCATTCCTATGGCTGAACTTCAAACCCCTCACTTTCCTGCAATTTCCATGGCGATTTCAAGCGATGGCCGGGCTTTTTGGTTCACTATTAGTTGCTCCCATAGCTCTCTATTTAAGCCAAAAGCTTTCTGAAATTCCTAAGCTAATCTGCTTGCTCCTGGTGGCTGCAATCTGGTCTTTCACCTCGCTTGCTGGCATAGAGTGGGAACCCCTTAGGTGGCCTGAAACAGGCCAACCGGTGCTTAGAGAAGAGGAGGTGAATTTCCACTCCATGGCCCAGTATGATTATCAGACTGCTCTGTGGGCCAGGCTTTGGGGAGGGCCTTGGCTTCTGGAATATCTTCCGGTTACAGTTAAGGTTCCGAGGGAAGAATTCTGGCTGCCGCGTGAAGGCCCCTCCCCTTGGGCTGAAAAGTACCGTAAGCCTGAAAGGGTGGAGCTTAAGCTCATCTGCCCTTTGAAAATCACCCTAACCGTGAACTCATCCCGTGACACTTACATCCGCTGGCACCAGTTCTGGTTTCCCGGTTGGCAGGCGGCAATTGGAAAGGTTCCACTTGAAGTAACCCCTTCTCCTGTGCTTGGTTTGGTAACCGTTAAAGTTCCGGCTGGGGAGCATACTGTCAAAATCTGGTTTGGTGATACGTTGCCTCGGAAAGTGGGGAAAGCGCTTGCTTTGGTGGGGGCATTGCTGACCCTAATTCTCCTTTGGCAAATCAAATCCAGGCGGGGTCTTTTGGTGCTTCTGTTGCCCATGGCCCTCTGGTTTGCCCTCTGGGGTTGGCATAACCTCCGAGATTCCACATGTGTCCGGCCTGTAAATGTGGAAGCGGAATTTGAGGGGAAAGTAGCGCTTTCGGGCTTAAACTTCAAGCGGGGGGACGAAGCTGCGGAAGCAACCCTTTACTGGATGGCCCTGGAACCGTTGGAAGAAAATTTAACAGCTTTTGTTCACCTCCTTGGCCCTGGTGGAGAAAGGATTTCCCAGCACGATGGTCCACCTGGGGAGAGCTTTTCCCCCACCACCCGCTGGGAACCAGGCGAGATAATCCCAGACCGCCACATAATTCCCATCCCAAGCCAGGCGACTTTGAGCCACCTGAGAGTAGGGCTTTACACACTTGAGCCTGAGTTTCGGAACCTTATAGCATATGGTGGGAAGGGAGAGATTGCAATAGATGGCATAGTAATAAACCTGGGAAGTGGGCATAGCCGTTGAGGAGGTCTAATGCAATTAAGTAAGCGAAATTTGCGATGGTGGTCACTTGTAGTGATAGCCTTAGGCTTTGGCTTAAGAGTCTACAATTTAGGTGCTTTCAGTTTCTGGCTCGATGAGGCGATTACTGGGGTTATATCTCGCTTGCCCATTAGAGAAATGGTGATTTACACCAAGGAGCAAGCATTTGAACATCCACCTCTTTACTACATAATCCTCCACTTGTGGATACAAGCAGTGGGAGATACCGAATGGCTCTCCCGATTTTTTGCAGTGCTATGGGGCACATTATCTTTAGCTGCTGCTTTTTCTATTTTCACTGAACTGGCTTCCTCTTCGCTCTCTTTAATTGCTCTCCTTTGCTTAGCCCTGAATCCCTTTCACCTTGCTTATTCCCAAGAGAACCGGATGTATGCTTGGATTGCGTTTTTAGGGACTTTTGGCGCTTTAACTTTGTTGAAATTCCTACGCACTTCTTCAAAAAAGTGGCTCATCCTTTTCTCGTTCATTGCTATACTTGGGATGTTCAGTCATTATGTCTTCTTGCTCTTCCCTATTAGCCTTTTAGTTTACACCCTTACACTGGCCCTGCATCTTAAAGAAAAAAGCTTTAAGGAAACAGCTTTAGCCTTAAGCATTGTAATGTTGCTTCTATTTGCGACTTTATGGATATGGCTCCAATTATCCCCTGGCCCTTTTTCCATGCTGAGGGCCCTTATGCACCAAGATTTAACCCCTTTGAATTTGTGGGGATTATGGAAGCAAAAATTGCAGAAAGTGCTGGTAGATATTGTTGTGTCAGAGCCACGAGAACCTCGGATTCCTTTGCTCATTTTATTGAGCACTTCAGCGCTGTGGGGGCTGGTCACATGGGTTGCTATTCGTGGGATTTTAACATATAAGCCTAAAGAGCTGTTCATACTTTTAGTTTTCTGGCTTTACTTCCCCTTGATTGGAATGAGCCTAATCCCTCGGGGCATACCTGGGCGGTTTTTCACTTATGTAGCCCCTCCATTTGCATTTCTCTTAGCCTTAGGCCTGAACTTCTTATGGAGGGACTACCGCTCTGCCTTTGGCCCATTTGTAGCTCTATGGATGATAACTTTGGGCTACGGCTATTGCCAGATTTACAAGATCCCGAAAGGTGATTTTAATTTGGCCGCTTCTTACATAAAAGTGAACGCTCGCCCTGGTGATGCTGTGCTCTTAACTCATCCTGCCTCTATGCTGATGGCCTCATACTACTTGCGAGATGCTTCCATAAATCTATATGTTTTGCCTGAGAGAGTTCGTCCTCTTGATCCTCAAGAAATTGGAGAGAAAGCACCCTCAATTTTTAAGAGGCACCAGCGCCTCTGGCTTGGCCCTGTGGATCCAGGAAGCTCGGATGGTAGCGGGTTAATAGAACAATGGCTCTCATCCAATGCCTTTCAAATAGAGAAAAAGTGGTTCCCGCAAAGTTCATATGTGGCTCTCTATTTGCCTCCTATTGAACCTTCAAAGTCCACCCAATTATCACTTATCCCGAACAGCCCATTCAAAGTATATCTTCCATTAGTAATGCAGCACTGGAGCGATTTGAGGCCCTCTTTGAACTCATTCAGCTTTGCCTCTGAAGAACCGCATAACTTCGGTGATTTGGCGCAATTGAAAGCCGTTTATGTGGATTCTTTGCACCCAAACGCAGGAAGCGGCATTCGTATCCTTCTGCATTGGCGCATCCTTAAGAAGACAAATGATTACATCTTGGTGAGCATAAAACTCCAGGACCAAAATGGCCAGGTATGGGCTGCACGGTTAAGCCCTATGCAGAGTGGTTTTCTCCCAAGCCAGAACTGGGAACCAGGACAGGAAGTGGATGATAAACACGGGCTGTGGATAAATGAGTGCACACTTCCAGGTGAGTATTTCTTATCAGTAAGCTTGTACAACTTAAGCTCAGGAACCAACATAAATGTGGAAGGGCAAGACCATTTGGAAATTGCTAAGGTTAGAGTAAAGCCAGGGCCTCTTATGACCCCCGCTATCCCTACAAACTTGAATTTTGGCGCTGACCTAATCTTATTGGGCGCTGACCAATGGCCACATGAAGTGGAGCAAGGAGCGACTTTACCTGTCTCCTTGTATTGGCTTCCTCAGGCACCATTGCGGTCCAAGCTCTTCATCAATTTGGAGCTCAAAGACGATAAAGGGCGAACAAAGAGCTCCTTCAGGCGCCCTTTAGGCACCTCTTGGTACCCTGTTGAGAATTGGGAGCCAGGAATTTGTGTAAAAAGCATTCATCCTGTCCAGATCCCCGGCCGGTTAGCTCCAGGTAGATATAGTTTACACGGCACACTCATGACTGAAGGGGGCACTATCCTTAAACCTGAAGGCCAAAGCCCCTCTTGGCGCTTAGGCATGGTAGTGGTCAGAGCTATCCCTCGCTCTTTCCACAAGCCTTACATAGCCGAGCCATTTGAAGCCGAGGTAGAGGGGGTGGCCAAGCTTTTGGGTTATGAGCTTGATGCCTCTGAAGCCGAGCCTGGGGGGAAGCTTCGCTTAACCTTGTTCTGGCAGGCCACAGGAGAACCGGAAACTTCCTATACCGTATTCACCCATCTCTTAGGGCCGGATGGGAAAATGTGGGGGCAGAAGGACAACCCCCCGGTTAAAGGTTCAAGGCCAACAACTACGTGGGTCAAAGGCGAGTACATTACCGACGAATACACCATTCCCATTCAGCTTGATGCTCCTGAAGGAGATTACACCCTTTACATAGGCTTTTACAACCCTCAAACCATGGAGCGCTTGCCGGCCTTTGGGGCCAATGGTGAGCGTTTCTCAAACGATGCTATCCCGGTCGCTAAGGTAGAAGTAACCAGAAAATGAGGAAGCTTGCTATAAGCCCAGGACCATAGGGGAATGGAGCCAAAGGGTTGAAGCGCTTGCTCAAGATCCCCTTCCCAATGATTGCCAATGCCACAATTCCATTGAGAAAAACCCCGGCTAAAAGGGCTGTCAAACCCTTCGGGTAACCCAGGATGAGCCCTATGAGAAGCGCAAGCTTTACATCCCCCATGCCGAAAGCCACTTCTTCCGTAGATTTCCACCGCATGAAAGCTTGCCCTAAAGCGTAGAAGAGCAAAAATAAAAGGAAAGAAAGGCCTCCCCCCAAGAGGTGATTTTTTAAGTAAACATGATCTCTGAGAACTCCTTCAACTAAGGCCAATGCCGTGACTGGATAGACCACTGCATCGGGAATGATCCTGTGGCTAAGGTCTGTAAGCAAAAGCAGGATAAAAGCGATGCTATAGAGGAAAGCGAAAGCGGTATACAGAGAGAGACCGAACTTTCGCCATATGAGGACGAAAATCAGGGCAGTTAGGACCTCAGCTAAGGCGTAGGGGGCAAGGTAAGTAGCTCCGCAAGAGGAGCAGCGGCCTCTATCAAAGACAACGGCTTTGAAGGCAAACCAGGACCTATATGGGGTCTGGCAATAAGGGCAGCGAATCCCCCAGTGGTCTGTAAGGAAATTAGCCAGGCGAGTGAGGGATGCTCCTGCCAAAAAGCCCGCTACCGCCAAGAGGAGGGGCATTTTTTCTCCTAAGGTAAAAATAAAAGGCGGCGGCAGGATTAGAACCGGCGAAGGGGGGTTTAAGAGACCCCGGCTCTGCCTTTCACCGACTGCGCGGCTTCAATGAGC
>CAZPWR010000076.1:0-3577 GCA_964590555.1 uncultured Anaerolineae bacterium
CCCCGCTGGGGGGGGGTGAGGGGGGGTCGGCGAAGGCCGGCCCATGGCCGAAGGCCAAAAGAGGCTGATTTTAATCAGAAAGGTGGGGTCGGTGAAAGCCGACCCATGGCCGAAGGCCAAAGGAGGGCGATTTTAATCGGCATGAAAAGAGGCCTTGGGTTGAAGAAGGTGCCTCAGGATTACGATGGCTGCTTCTTTGTCCAAGGGTTCGTTGTTGTTCCCACACTTGGGGCTTTGGATGCAAGAGGGGCATCCGCCCTCGCAGGGGCAGCTTGATATCAGTTCCAAAGTCACCTCCAAAAGCTGAGGCAGTAGCTCAAACCCTTTCTCTGCTATCCCTACCCCGCCAGGGAAAGCATCGTAGATGAAAACTTGAGCCCTGCCAGTATCGGGGTGGCAAGGGGTTGAAAGCCCACCTATGTCCCACCTGTCGCACATGGCAAAAAGCGGGAGCATTCCAATGGAAGCATGCTCTACGGCGTGAAGCCCACCATGCCAGTCCAGCTTCTTAGCTCTGACTTCTTCCAAGGCTTCCCGAGGCAAGTCAAACCAAAGCCCTACGGTGTCAAAGACTACGGGGGGCATGTCCAGAAATTCCACGCCTATGGTGGCCTCGGTATACTGGCGTATTTTCTTGTAGCCGATGACTTGCTGATAAACACGGAGGTAACCGAGGTAAGCCATCGCCCCGTTTATCGGCCGGTTCTTTACCGACCTTATTATGCTCACCTCGTTTATCTCCCTGGGTTCGGTGTAGTAATCCACGTCCACGGGCTTTAGGAGGGCCACTCCTTCTTCCAGGTCCAATTCGGTCACGAGGTAAGTTTCCCCCTGGTGGAGGTAGATGGCTCCTGGGTGGGCGCGGTAAGGTGCAGTGGAGGCTTCAATCTCTTCCAAGACTATGCCCTGGGTTACGTCAAGAAGGCGAACACTTTTGCCTCCTACTGAACGTAAGCTTACAAATTCGGCCGGGTAATTGTGGAGGATGTAAAAGAAGCGGCCATGGCGGTTCTGGATTGCCCCTTGCTTTTCCAATCTGTCCACCGCCTCTCGGTAGCCAGGGCCGAAGAGGTTTTCATCGGAGCTTTCTAAAGGGCGTTCGTAAGCGGCGCAGGCCAGGTGCTGCTCCAGGATGTAAGGGTTATCGGGGTCAATGAGGGCGTTTTCATGGCTTTTGCCGAAGAACTCTTGGGGGTGCCGCATGAAATATTGGTCCAGTGGGTTATCAAGGCCTATTAGGATTGTGAGGGCTCGCCTCACGCCTCTACCTGCCCTACCAGCCTGCTGCCAAGTGCTGGCTATCGTCCCAGGGTATCCTACCAAGATAGTGGCATCAAGTGTGCCTATGTCAATTCCCAGCTCCAGGGCATTGGTGGCGGTAACCCCGAGGAGTTTTCCTCCGAAAAGTTCCCGTTCAATCTGGCGTCGCTCTTCGGGTAGGTATCCGGCCCGATAGGCCTTTATCAAGGGTACGAGCTCGGGGGAATCCCGCGATAGGACTTCTCGGGCGTAACGGAGGATAAGTTCTGCCACCTTACGCGCCTTGGTGAACACGATGGTCCTTATGCCTTGTTTTACCATTTCCACAAAGAGGGCAGTGGCTTCGGAGTTAGGGCTGCGGCGAGTTGTGCGGGCCAGGTCTATAAAAGGAGGGTTCCAGAAGACGAAATCCCTCGCCCCCCTCGGAGCGCCATCGTCATCAATTACCGTGACCGGTAGTCCCAGGAGTTCCTGAGCGTGCTCCTTTGGGTTAGCAATGGTTGCAGAGCAGAGGATGAAGGTAGGGTTTGAGCCGTAGAACTGGCAGAGGCGCCTGAGCCTCCTCAGGACACAAGCCACCTGGGAGCCAAACACCCCCCGGTATACGTGGGCTTCATCAATAACCACAAATTTGAGGTGGGTAAGGAATGAACTCCAGAGCCTATGGTTGGGGAGAATCCCCACGTGCAGCATATCGGGGTTGGTGAGGATTATGGAAGCGGTCTTCCGAAGCCTGTTCCGGGCCGATTGAGGGGTATCGCCATCGTAGGTCCCAAAGGGTATGGGGGAGAAACGGGTGAGTTCAGCCAGGCTACGGAGTTGATCCTGAGCCAAAGCTTTAGTAGGGAAGAGGTAGAGAGCTCTTGTCCTGCGGTCTTGAAGGATGGCCTCTATAACTGGTATGTTGTAGACGAGGGTCTTGCCGCTGGCTGTTCCGGTGGAGACGATGACGTTTTCCCCTCGGCGTATGGCGTTTATAGCCTGAGCTTGGTGTGAATAGAGGGCTTTTATTCCAGCTTCTTCAAGGGCTTTCTGTAGTAAAGGATGCAGAGGTTTTTCCAGCTCCCCGTAACGGGCCTTGCGCTCTGGAATCCGCTCAATATGCACTATTTGCCCTCGGTAGAAAGGCGCCTTGGTGACTTGCTCCAAGAAAGAAGGAGAGTAAGGCATAGGCATCACCCTGGAAATAGGATAGCATAAAGCCAACCCCAAGGCAAACTTATATTGAGTGGAAATCGGCCTCATTTGGGGTTGTTGGTATCAAAACTTGTTGAATAAGCCCTAACAGTGATATAATTTTTATAGAAGCCTGAAAACCTGCAGAAAATCTCCTGGAGATAAGTGATGATAGCTGAAGTGCTAAACCGCTCTTGGAAAAGCTTGGCTGATCTTAAAAATTCCCCACGATGGTTGTTAGCTTTTTCTGGAGGAAAGGATTCCACCACTGTGCTAATATTGGCGACAGAGTTCCTGCGCCGGGAACGTCCTCAGAATGTTTCCCTTGAAGTGCTCTACGCTGATACCCGCTTAGAGATACCTCCCATGGCTCGCCATGCTGAGAAAATGCTATTACATGTCGAAGCCTTGGCTCAAGCGGAAGAACTGCCTCTAAAGGTCCACCGAGTAACTTCTCCCATTGAACAATCTTTTTGGGCTTTGGTTATTGGCCGAGGGTATCCAATGCCCTCTTTCCGCTTTCGCTGGTGCACTGATCGCCTTAAAGTCCGCCCCATGCGACAAGCAGCTTTAAAGGGAGGGAAAGAAGGAATAATGCTTATTGGGGTGCGGGAAGAGGAAAGTACGGTCCGCGCTGGAAGGATTAGACAGGCGTGTGGGCGTGGCGAGTGTGGTCCAGCAGCCGTAGGACGCGCTGGTCCTTTTAAGTCTTTCTCTCCAATCCGAGACTGGCGGGCATGTGAGGTTTGGAAATTTCTACTCACCCAAGCCCGCGATTGGGGCTGGCCTACCGAAGGGCTGTGGGCGCTTTATGGGGGAGATGAAGCAGTTCGTTACGGATGTTGGGTGTGTCCGTTAGTGCGAAAGGATAAAGCTA
The DNA here is from genome assembly GCA_964590555.1 of uncultured Anaerolineae bacterium. Classification (GTDB taxonomy): domain Bacteria; phylum Chloroflexota; class Anaerolineae; order SpSt-600; family SpSt-600; genus SpSt-600. The sequence continues at coordinate 3,314 of CAZPWR010000076.1, forward strand.
TGCAAATGGCTATTACGGCTGCTGATGGGGAACGACCAGCCTTGGAAGCTTTGGCTGCTTTCCGGGAAAAACTTTTGATGATTTCCAGAGAAACTAAGAACCGTCTTCCCCGTCCTGACGGACACCCAGGCCGTCTGCGACGAGAAATCCGTGAAAATTTGCTTTCGTATTTAAGAGAGTTGGAAAGAAAAACAGGCCTTTCTTTACTTTCAGCTGAAGAAGAAGCTATTATCTTCAAGTTTTGGGAGGAGGAAAATGAATGAA
>CAZPWR010000077.1:0-6790 GCA_964590555.1 uncultured Anaerolineae bacterium
TGGGCGCCGGGTGGGGTGATGAGGTGTGGTTACCGACCCTGTTGTCGGGGGGTTTGCCAGGGTTTGGGGTCCCACTGGTGCGTGGGTTTACCCCCTCGTAGGGGGTTACGGGAGGTTCCCCCGTTTTGATTAAGGTCAGCGAAGGCCGACCTTGGGCCGAAGGCCCCAAAAGGCTGATTTCAATCAGCATTAAAAACAGGCCCGACGAAACTGGGACACACCCCATAGACGAAGGCCCAAAGGCCCAATAACCGGGCGGTAAAAGGCCAAAATTTTTGTGAGTTTAGGCCGGATGTGGTAAGATAAAAACACACATCACTTTAAGGCGAGGCGCCTATGGGTAAGAAACCAGCCTGGTTCAAAGGCATTTTCCCGGCTTTGGTTACACCTTTCCGAAACGATGGCTCCTTGGACGAAGAAGCCTATCGCGAACTTATCCGCTTCCTCCTCCCCCACGTAGACGGATTCTTAGCTGCGGGCACTACGGGGGAGTTCGTCTACCTCTCCTCAGAGGAAAGGAAAAGGGTCATTGAAATAGCCTTGGAAGAAGCTGGAGGCAAAGTTCCGGTCATAGCTGGGACCGGGGCCCCTTCTACCAAGGAGACATTGGAGCTAACCCGGTTTGCCAAAGACGCCGGAGCCGATGCCGCCCTTGTAGTCACCCCCTTCTACCTTAAACCCACCTACAACGAAATATACGACCACTATCGGGCCGTGGACAAAGTCGGGATTCCAATCATCATCTACAACATCCCCCAGTGCGCTGGCACCCACCACGAATGGTGGACAGCCGAAGGCTCACTTCTGGACTTAGAGCACGTGATAGGGATAAAAGACTCTTCGGGCGATATACCTTTCCTCATGGCCCTCATTGAAAAAGTATGGGGAGAAGTTGGTATCTTCACCGGCCACGATGAGACGGTAGTAGCGGCCTTGGCCGCCGGAGCTGATGGAGCGATTTTGGCTTCTGCCAACTTGGTACCCGATATCTGGCAGAAAATCTACCAAGCGGTAAAGGCAGGAGACTTGGACACCGCCAGGGAATGGCAGAGGAAAATACAGAAGATAATCCGCATTGTGGTCAGGCAAGGTTCAACCCAAGCGGTGAAAGAAGGCCTCATGATGATGGGGCTAAAAGTAGGCAATTCGCGCTTCCCAATGATGCCAGGCGATGCTTTCCGCCGCGAGGACCGTGAAGAAATACGCTTTGAATTAGAAGCCTTGGGCAAGATACCGCGCCGCGAAGTGGAATACCATTTGGGCAACGAAGTGGTAAGGACCTCTTTCCCAGTAGCTTACCAAGTAAACAAAAGAACTTTTGACCTGACCTTTGCCGTTGGTGAGGGGTTTTCGGGGCCGCCTTTCCACGAGATTGCCCACATAGACTTAGTGATGGGGGTGAAAGACGGCCCCGTAGGCAGAGCCGCCGAGCGCGCTCTTAAAGAAGAGCGCCCCGGCCATGAGCTGGCCGTAATCAGAGAAAGGCCTAAAGTCATCTTGGTCCCGACCGTGACCGTCCGCACCGCTCGCCAACGCCATCAGATTTACGAAGTGGCAGCCAGGGGGATAAACAAAGCCATTGATTGGATGATTAACGATGGGACCCTGCCTGAGGCCATCTTGGACAAAATCGTCATGATAGTGAACGCATTTGTGCACCCCTCGGCAGCCATAGAGAAGCGGATTGAGCTGAACAACTTCAAGGCAATGCGCGCTGCTATCCGCAAAGCGATTGAAGGACGTCCGGTATTGGAAGAGATTTTGAATGAAAAAGACGCTGCCCGCCATCCCTTCAAATATGCGCCTTAGAATCCGAGAGGCAGGGAAGGAAGACGCCAAAGCGGCTTGGAAGCTCATCGCTCAACTTCAGGAATTCGTAGATTTGGAAATCACCCCTTACGAAGAATTTGCAGCACGCTGGGAAAGGGTCATTGCCTCCCAGAACTTTAAAGCCTTCATCGCTGAAGAAGGCGAGGAAGCCAAGGCTTTAGCCACTGTTTGGTTTCGGGAAAGCTTATCCCATGGAGGACCTGTCGCCCTGATTGACGAGTTCATAGTGGCAGAAGGCGAAAGAGGAAAAGGCATAGGCACTTGCCTTTTGGAGCACGTCGTTGATAATTGTTTCCGGATGGGATGCATTGAAGTGGAAGTTTCAACCGAAGCGGACAATTTTGCGGCCAGAGGTTTTTACCATAAGCTCGGTTTTGGAGAGGTTGGTGTCTTTCTGGAGAGAGAAAAAGAACCGCAGGGAGGAGAGCATGAAGAAAGTTGAGATACCGCTCTCTCAGGCTTTGAGGCTGATAAATGCCGGTGGGGTAGTGCTTGTGAGCTCACGCTACAAGGATAGAGAAAACGTCATGAGCGCATCATGGGTGACCCCTTTGAGCTTCTCCCCGCCATTGGTCGGGGTGGCAATACATCCGGCCCGCTTCACACACGATTTAATCAAAAAGAGCGAGCAATTTGCTATAAACATCCCTGGCCTCCCTCTCCTCAAGGCCGTGGAAATATGCGGGACCTATTCCGGCCGCGATGTGGACAAGTTTGCCAAGGCCAAGATAACGCCTGTTGACGCTTTGGAGCTTGATGTGCCTTTGGTGGAAGAGTGCATAGGGCACATAGAATGCGTCCTTACGGATGCTTTCACCACTGGTGACCACACCCTCTTCGTAGGGCAAGTGGTAGCGGCTCAAGTTGTAGAGGGGGCCTTTGATAAAGTCTGGAAGCTGGAAGAGGAAGAATTAAAGCCCCTACACCACCTTGGCGGGCAATTTTACGCTGTCCTTAATAAACCGATTAAAAGCCCGCCGATTGAAGAGGGAGAGGAGGAAGAAGAGTAACTATCCCCCCGCTACTGGCGGGAAAATCCCCACCCTATCGCCATCGTTGAGAATTTGGTCCATCTCAGCGTGTTTACCGTTGACGAACACCACCTTTACGGCTTCGGGCGGGATTTTGATGTAGTTTTCTATCAGCTCCCCCACCGTGGTTCCCTCAGGGAGGACAAACTCCAAATCGTTGTCGGCTTTGCCCTCAGGCAAATAGCGCTTTAATGTGGCATAAACCCTTGCCAAAACCTTCATCTTCCCTGCCTCCTCTAATTCATCCTTTCCCAGCGCAGCAAGAATGCGACCATGAAGATAGTGCCGAGCGTTATGAAGCTATCGGCTACGTTGAAGACTGGCCAAAACTTGAAATCCAGAAAATCCACCACGTAACCGTAGCGGATTCTATCCAAAAGGTTTCCCAGCGCACCGCCAAGTTGCATTCCAAAGCATAGATAGAGGAAGGGAGGGGCTCCTTTGAGGCGATAGTGGTAAAAGATGAGGAAGAAGACCACTACAAGGCCGATGTAAAGGAAGTAATCGCCCCATTCCGGAAGCAAACCGAAAGCTATCCCTCGGTTAGTGATGTGGGTGAAAGAGAAAAACTTTTCCGTTCCCTTCAAGGGGGCCCAGGAGGCCCCTAAAGGGATGTAAGCCTTTACCAGTGCCTTGGAGAGCTGGTCAAGCCCAAGAACCACCAAAGCGACCGCAGGCGTTATCCAGCGATAGGATACGGCCATCAACCCCTCCTGGGGTTCATCTCATAGCGATACTGGCACTCCAGGCAATAGATGGCCTGCGGCAAGGTTTCCAAGCGCGTTTCCTCAATCGGCTGGCCACACTTCTCGCATATACCGTATGTCCCTTTTGCGAACTTAGAGAGCGCATACTCTATTTCCTGAAGGAGCTTTTCCAAGTGCCTTTCCAGGGACTGTCCACAGGCTTGGTCAAAGGCATCGGTAGCGACCTCGGCCATGTGGTCGGTGTGGCTCACGGCGCCGGAAACCTTCTGGCTCTTGAGGACCTCCAGCTCCTTAAGGAGCTTCTCTCGCTCTTCTTCCAGCTTCCTCTTGAAGAAATCCAACCCCTTCGCCATCCACTCGCCTCCATTGTGGTTAAAACAATTTTACCATGTCTTCCCTTTTTCACAAAAATGCAACCCCTTGTGCACCGACTGAAACAGGGGATGATTCCTAATCGGTGCAAGGCAAATGGACACTTTCGGTTCAAAACTGGCCTGGACAAGAAGCGGATTCAAAGTATAATAAAGCCGTGAGCTTGAAGCGCTTGCTGGCGATTTTCTTGAAAGAGCTGAAGCACATAACCAGGGACATAAGGACCATCCTCCTGGTTATAATTTCGCCCCCTTTCCTCCTGGTAATCATGAGCTCAATATTCGGCCTGGAGGTGAAAAGCATAAACTTCGGAGTGATGGATTTAGACCGGACGGAACTATCGCGCCAGTTCGTGCAAAAGGTAGCCGTTGTAAGTGGATATCAGTATAGAGGCGAGGTTGGGAGTTACCAAGAGGCTTACGAGCTTTTGCGCAAAGGCTCATTGGATTTAGTCCTGGTGATAGGGCCAGGTTTCTCTTCTCAGGTGGAAAGGGGGGAGGAAGCTACTATCCAAGCCCTGGTGGATGGGATGGACCCCATTGAAGCCATAGGCACTTTCTATGACCTACAAGGCATAGTTAAGGCTTACGAAGAAAGCATTTCCTCTGAGCCAGCTTTTGCCTTTAAGCCTCTTCAGCTCCTTTACCGTGCCCGTTACAACCCTGGGCTTGATTCCAAAACTTCACTTATACCTGGCCTTATGGCCATCGTTCTCACCTTGCCAGCCATGGCCTTGGCCCTTTCCCTATCCAAGGAGTGGGAGACAGGTACTTTTGAGGCTTTAGCGGCTTCACCGCTTAAGGGGTTGGAATACCTTTTCGGGAAATTGTTGGCTTATTTGGCCGTCGGCCTGGTAAGCGCCTTCATAACTTTGGGCGTAGCCATAGTGTGGTTCAAGATTCCGTTTAAGGGAAGCTTAGCGGATTTCTTACTGTTTTGCTTGGATTTCTTTTTGGCCAGCATGGGGGTAGGCTTGTTCATAGGGCAGAGCGTGAAAAACCAGCAATCTACTATGTTCTTGACCCTGCTTTACTTTATAGTGCCAAGCTTCTTCATTGCTGAGCTCGTTTTACCTTTAAGGGTAAGGGAAGGGGCTTACCTTGAACTTGTAGCCTCGTATGCTTTGTGCACTACGCACTTTATCAAGGCTTGCCGGGGCATAATGCTTAAAGGGCTGGGCATAGCCCAAATGGCGGATTCAGCCCTGGCCCTGGCGGCTATCGGCCTACTCTCCATAGGCCTTGGATTCGCCTCGTTCCGCAAAAGGATGGGTTGAAGCATGAGGATTCTTAGCCTGGTGTGGAAAGAGTTTATACAGCTGCGCCGCAATATCCTCCTTTCTTTCTTCATCCTCATCATCCCTATGTTTGAGTTTGCCCTTATGTCCAGAGTTACGGGCAGGGAGATTAAGGATATAACTGTGGCCGTGCTGGACTTGGACCACTCCAAAGCGAGCCGAGAATTCATAAGGGTAGTGGACGAAACCCGCCGGCTCAAAGTAGCCTTCTATCCACGAAGCCAGACGGAGCTTGAAGAGTTAATTTCCAGAGGTGAGGCAACTATAGGACTTATTATCCCCCAGGGGTTCAGCTCCGAACTTTCTCAAATTTATGCCATTTTAGACGGTTCTTTTTCCACGCCGGCCTCCCTGGGACTTTCCGGGCTTTACGAGGCTGTTGAGGCTTTCTCCAATAAAAAGCTGCGTGAAGCCGGAATAAAGGCCAAAAGCAGAATTAATTTGGAACCCCGCATCCTCTTCAACCCGACTTATGACGTCCGCCACTTCACCTTGCCGGCGATGGCAGGGTTCATAGTGTATCAGATTACAATGGCCATAGCCTCCCTCAGTCTGGTGAGGGAACGTGAGCTGGGCACGATAGAGCAGCTTTTGGTTAGTCCCCTGCGTCGGGAGGAGATTATTTTAGGCAAAGGGCTCGTAGCATTCTCAGCCGGATTCGTAAACTTTTGGCTAATTTTACTTTTGGCCACAAAAATCTATGGAGTTCCGTTCAGAGGTTCCGTAGTTCTCCTCGGAGCTATCACCGCTTTGTTCTTAATAGTTGAGTCAGGCTGGGGACTTGCGCTATCAACTCTCGCCCGCAACCCTCAGCAGGCCATCCTCTTCGTCTTCATCCAAGTAATGGTGGATGTGGCTTTCTCTGGCTTCATAGTTCCGGTGAAAAATTTGCCAACTCACCTCCAATTCGTAGCTTTTTTCGTTCCCCTGCAACATTACCTCTTCATCATACGTAGCATAATGCTCAAAGGCGCAAATTTCTTTGACCTACTGCCGAGGATAGGGGTCCTTTCACTGTTAGGTGCTTTTATGCTTATCATTGCTTCTTTGAACTTGAGGCGGAGTTTGGAGTAAAAGGAGGACAGCGAGGAGAAGGAACGGAAGGGGCAAAAACATAGGGGGCTGCTGCAAATCGCCTTTTACGGTTAGGGCAAAAAGAGCCCACAAAGCGGGCAGGCTCAAGATTTGCCCCAAAGCAACCCATAGATAACGGCGTGTAAGGGCGAAGAGGAAGACAATAGGGATGAGGAAAACCACATAGTTAGTGGTAGCGGTGCGCAGAGCTATGAGGTTAGTAATCACAAGGGTAAGGCCAAGGGCTTTGTAGAAAAGAAAATCTGTGCCAACTTTAAAAGCTTGAACCCAGAAGTAGCCCAGGATGGACAGCAAAATTGCAGTTAAAGCAAGCTCAACAGGCTTCCCCAATGCTGGGAAGTAGTACGATGTCAAAATCCAGAGAGGGGAACCGAAAGCGGTGTAGGTAGGGTAAGCCCTAACTTGGTATAAAAAGCCCTGGAACCAGGAAGGCTCCACCGCCCAGGAAAGTCCCAAGA
>CAZPWR010000078.1:0-4740 GCA_964590555.1 uncultured Anaerolineae bacterium
ACCGATAGGCGCGACATTGAAATGGCCGGTGACTTCAGGAAATACTAAACTTTTGGGAGGTATAAGCTATGAGCGGAAATGGGTACAAAAGCATAGATCCAGCTGCCTTGGAGATGCTTCGCATTGCCGAGGAAGAGGGCTATGAAACGGTATTTACCAGAGTAGAAGAGATTAAGCCTTGTCCAATAGGGCGAGATGGTGCGTGCTGCAAGCACTGCTTCATGGGCCCATGCCGCTTGGTGGGCAAGACTACCCGTGGGGTTTGCGGTGCTACTTTGGACACAGTAGTGGCCCGCAACTTGGCCAGAGCCATAGCTGTTGGTGCTGCTTCTCACGGTGACCACGGCCGCGATATGGCCCTTACGCTTTTGGCCGCTGCCGAAGGGGAAGCTCCTGATTACCGCGTCAGGGACCTTCAAAAGCTTCTGGAAGTGGCCGATATATTGGGAGTGCCCTACCGAGACCGCGATGCGAACGAAATAGCTCGGGATGTAGCCCTTAAAATCCTGGCCGAATTCGGCCAGCAGAAAGGGGAGCTTACTTACCTCAAGCGTGCCCCCCTGCGCCGCCAGGAAATATGGCGAAAGCTCGGCATCGCCCCCAGGGGTATTGACCGAGAAGTGGTAGACCTTCTGCACCGCACCCACATCGGTAACGACCAGGATGCTGAGCACTTGCTTTTGGGGGCTATGCGGTGTGCTCTTGCGGACGGCTGGGGCGGTTCAATGTACTCCACTGACATTACCGATATCCTCTTCGGTTCCCCCGCTCCTTTGAAGACCAGGGCCAACCTCGGAGCCCTCAAAGAGGACGAGGTTAACATCGTAGTGCACGGCCATGAGCCCATCTTCTCTGAGATGATGGTCCTTGCCGTTAACGACCCCGAGCTTATTGAATATGCCCGGTCCAAAGGAGCCAAGGGCATAAACCTTGCCGGCATCTGCTGCACTGGCAATGAAACCCTCATGCGCCAGGGCATACCTACCGTTGGGAACTTCTTGAGCCAGGAGCTTGCCCTCCTTACCGGGGCAGTTGACCTAATGGCAGTGGATGTCCAGTGCATAATGCAAGCCCTTGCCCCGCTGGCCGAGCAGTTCCACACCAAGTTCGTCACCACTTCACCCAAAGTCAAAATTAAAGGAGCTATCCACGTGGAATTTGATGAGAGCCGCGCTCTGGAAATTGCCAAAGAATTGGTCAAGATGGCGATTGATAACTTCCCCAACCGGGGCAAGGTGCGCATCCCCAAGCACGTCTCTGAAGTTGTAGCCGGCTTCTCCCACGAATACATCACCTATGCCCTTGGTGGCTACTACCGCGGCTCCTTCCGCCCACTTAACGACGCAGTTATCCAAGGGCGCATCCGCGGGGTTGCCGGCGTTGTGGGTTGCAACAACCCACGTTCTACCCAAGACTATGCCCACGAGTACATAGTTAGGGAGCTAATCAAGAACGATGTCCTGGTGGTTCAGACCGGATGCGGAGCGATTGCTTCCGCTAAGTATGGAATGTTGCTCCCTGAGATGATGGAAGAAGTTGGGCCTGGGCTGCGGGAAATCTGCGAAGCTACAGGACTCCCACCCGTCCTCCACATGGGCGCTTGTGTGGATAACACCCGTATCCTCACCGTTGCCAGCCAGATGGCTACCGAGGGTGGCTTAGGCGAAGATATAGCTGACCTTCCGGCGGTGGGGATTGCTCCGGAGTGGATGAGCGAGAAAGCATTAGCCATAGGCACATACTTTGCCGCCTCCGGTGTCTACGTGATATTCGGAGTTGGCTCGCCCATAAAGGCCAGTGAAGAGGTCCAGCGCATAATGACTGAAGGCTGGGAGAGGACAGTGGGCGGCAAGCTGGAGTTTGTGGAGGATCCGGAGGAAATCGTCCGCCGTGCTCTGGAGCACATTGACAAGAAGCGAGCTGCCCTCGGCCTTGAGGAGTACAACCCGGCCAAGTTCGGCAAGAGCGGCGACAGGCTTATGCTCCAGTTCCTGAAGGCTCTGGAAGAGGGCAAGGAAGTCAGCCTTTACAGCGCCAAAAGCTTGCTTGGGTCCTAAAGATTGAAAGCGGCGGGGGTCGTAAAAGCGGCTCCCGCCGCTCTGTGAACGGGCTTGAATTGTAGATGGAAAACTCCTGAAGGAGGTGTGAGAGATGTCCCGGTATATCGCCACCCGTGCCATAAGAGGCGCTAACTACATCGTTAACGAAGCCGAGAAGATGCTCCAGAAAGCAATCCAAGAGCTTGGCCCGGAGGCCAAGGTAGCTTTCCCTAACACTGCATATTACCTCCCGGTGATTTACGGCCTGACCGGCATCCAGGTTACCAAGCTAAAGGACTTGGAGAAAGTTCTGGAGATAGCTAAAAGCCTTCTCCATCCCATCCCCGATGAGAAACATTGGCTGCCGTACCTTGGAGAGACTTTGGACTGCGGGGCGGCCACACTTTTGGCTGAAGAGGCGATTGAGGGCATCCGCTTCGCTTATGGCCTTGAGCCAGAGAAGATTACCTGGGGCGGGTATTATGTCCCTTCGGCCAGCTTCACTGCTCCTGACTTCATGAAAGGCGAAGAGGGGACACGCCTCAACGGCCCCATAGATGATGCCCAGATGCGAGCCTGGGGCATACAGCTGGTGGACGGGCGAATGCCAGGCTTCGCAGCTATTGTCGGCTGTGCCAAATCCAATGAGGTGGCCGTCCAGATAGTCCGCGAACTCCAGCAGCGCAACATCCTCATATTCCTCTCTGGCAACGTCAACGGCCGTTCAATCATCCACCAGCTTATGGAAGAAGGGGTGGAGATGGGCTACGATACATACATCGTCCCCTTCGGCACCGATACCATCTCCGCCATCTATGCCTTAGGTTTTGCCACTCGCTCCGCTCTGAGCTTCGGTGGCCTGAAGCCTGGTCAGGCTAAAGAAATCCTGCTCTACAACAAGTACAGGGTCTTCGCCTTCGTCCTGGCCCTCGGCGAGGTAGATGACCTAAAGTATGCTACCGCTGCTGGGGCCATAAACTACGGCTTCCCGGTGATTGCTGATACCATTATCCCCCAGATTCTGCCCACAGGCGTAACCCAGTATGAGCACGTCATCTCCATGCCTTTTGATGATATTGAGGGGAAAGATGACCTGGAGAGGGCCAGGAGGCTTGTAGAAAAATGCATTGAAGTGCGAGGAGTCAAGGTCAAGATAGCCAAGATAGACATCCCGGTCCCGTATGGTTCCGCCTTTGAGGGTGAGAGGGTCCGGCGACAGGACATGAGGGTGGAGTTCGGTGGTAAGGATTCCCGCTGCTTTGAGTACCTCTATATGAAGCCCATGGAAGAAGTGGAAGATGGCAAGATTGAAGTTATAGGGCCCGACTTTGACGAAGTTCCGGAAGGCGGGGCCATGGACATGGGCATAATCGTGGAAGTGGCCGGCCGCAAGATGCAGAAGGACTTTGAACCAGTCCTGGAGCGCCAAATCCACTACTTCATCAACGGTGCTTCGGGAATCCAGCACATTGGCCAGAGGGACATCGCCTGGATAAGGATTTCCAAGAAAGCGGCGCAGGCTGGCTTCAAGCTGGAGCACTTCGGCAAAATCCTCCACGCCCGCTTCCACTCCGACTTTGGCGCCATCGTGGACAAAGTTCAGGTCAAGATTATCACCGATAAGGACTTAATGGCCGAGTGGCTCCAGAAAGCCCGCGAGGCCTACAACTACCGCAACCGCCGCCTGGAGGAGATGACCGATGAGAGCGTGGAGGAGTTCTACTCCTGCACCTTGTGCCAGAGCTTTGCTCCCAACCACGTCTGTGTCATAAGCCCTGAGCGCTTGGGCCTCTGCGGGGCCTACAACTGGCTGGACTGCAAGGCTTCCCACCAGATTAACCCAACCGGCCCCAACCAGCCTATCCCCAAGGGCAAAGTCTTGGACGAGTGGAAGGGCTACTTTGAAGGGGTCAACAGGTTCGTAAAGCAGGCTTCCCACGGCACTGTTGACCAAGTAGCGATGTATTCCATCATGGAGAACCCGATGACTGCCTGCGGGTGCTTTGAGTGCATAATGATGGTGATACCTGAGGCCAATGGCTTCATGGTAGTCAGCCGAGAGGACCCGTCCATGACCCCGGCTGGGATGACTTTCTCCACCTTGGCAGGGATGGCTGGTGGTGGCCTCCAGACCCCAGGCGTAATGGGCATCGGGAAATACTTCCTCCTTTCCAAGAAGTTCATCCGGGCCGATGGTGGCTTCAAGCGCATTGTTTGGATGTCCAGTTTCCTCAAGGAGACCATGAAAGAGGAGCTCCAGAAAGTTTGCGAGCGTGAAGGCGATCCGGACCTCTTGGATAAAATTGCTGATGAACGTGTTGCTACCACTGTAGAAGAACTTCTGGCCTACCTTGAGGAGAAAGGCCCCCCGGCCCTTACAATGCCGCCGTTGTTCTAAGGCCGTGAAGGCCCCCTGGTATTAAGCCAGGGGGCTTTTTGCAAATGCAGGCAAAATTTCTACCTAAGGAGGTAAAATGGCCGAGAAACTTGTAAAAGACATCATGCACAAAGGCGTTATCTCTTGCGGTCCTGAGACCCCTCTCCAGGAGGTAGTGAGAGTAATAGCCGATACTGACGTGCACGCCATAGTGGTCACAGACCCTGAGGGCTACATAAAGGGCATAATCTCGCACATGGACATCCTCCCCCTTTATGGCCAAGACCTTTCCCGCTACAAAGCCAAGGACATCATGAAATCGCC
>CAZPWR010000079.1:0-5748 GCA_964590555.1 uncultured Anaerolineae bacterium
CAGGACCGGGCGGTTGCCCTCTTCGCCGCGGATGGTGACCCAGGCGGTGCCGGAGGGCAGGGTGATGACGTCGGCCTCGTACTCGCTCAAGGTATAACGGCCGCACAGGATGATGAGGGTATCGCCGGGGGTGGCCCAGGGGCGGTCGCTGGTGCCAGGATTGGAGTCCGAACCGTTCGGGGCGCTGAGTATCACCCACGCAGGCGAAGGGTACGCAAGCCGCGACGAACCTCCTGGCGCTCCCCTTTCCATGCCCTCGTGGGTAAGCACATGGTTGTAACAGACGTCAAACGAGTTGATGATGCGGTATCCCAGAGGAGGGAGAACAGGTCATGGAACTCAGCGGAGCACCCTTCAACCCCCAGCAGGGCAGCCTGTTTCCCTGCAACGGCAGGACGAATACAAAAGCTCAGTGTTCGCCTAACATGGGGACAAATAGCACCCAAAGCATGCTGTAAGTTTTAACTTCTCCGCCTACCTTCTCCACCAAAGTCAGAGTCTGGTAACCACCCGGGGGCCCAACCGGGATGACCATCCTCCCCCCGTCCTTGAGCTGTTGAACGAGCGGCTGCGGGATATGGTCGGGCGCACAGGTGACAATTATGGCATCGTATGGGGCATGCTCTTCCCAGCCGTAATAGCCATCGGCGTTGAGAACCTTAATGTTATCATACCCCAAGCGCTTAAGCCTTTCCTCAGCCGAACGAGCCAGCTCCGGGATTATCTCCACAGTGTAGACTTTATCGGTTATCTCCGCCAGGATAGCCGCCTGGTAACCCGAACCAGTGCCAATCTCCAGGACTTTATCCCCTGGCTTGAGGTTCAAAAGCTCAGTCATATAGGCCACGATGTATGGCTGGGATATGGTCTGGCCATAGCCGATAGGCAAGGGGTGGTCAGCGTAGGCCTTGTCCAGAAATTGTTGAGGGACAAAGAGATGGCGTGGGACTTTTTCCATTGCTGCCAGAACTCTTTCGTCCTTGACCCCGCGGGCCTTGATTTGCTCTTCCACCATCTGACGCCGCTTCTCAGCAAAGGGATCCACCGGTAAAGGGGTTGGCAAAGTTGAGGTCGGCGAAGGAGACGGAGCCGGTAGGGTTGGGGTTAAGGTCTGGCAAGAGACCAAAATCAGGAGGATAACACTGAAAAAGATGGCTTTAAGCCGCATTTACTTCCCTCCTAAAATCACAACTTTCCCTCCGGAAGCTCTCAGGAGGCGGTTGTGTACAGCCAGGGCCAACCCTTCTTGCCCGAAGTCTCTGGCATAAATCTCTTCCACTCCAATAGCATCCATTATCCGGAGGGAAGAGAATAGCCTGCGGGCCACTGTGGCTGGGTCTTTCAATGAACCCAGAACCTGGACAACGACCTCCAGCTCGCGCAGGGATTCTCTATCTTCTTCGGCTATGATGAAGCCCCTTTTTATCCCCAAGGCCACTGCTTCTTCAGCCTTTTCCCGGAGGAAGCTGCGCAAAGCCCCGTTTTCCCCGATTACAAGGTAGAGTGAAGCCTTGGGGGCATAGTGCTTTTCCATGAGGCCTGGGGAAGGTTTCGGCCCAGGCACTGGCCTTGTTTTGACTTCTACCCTGCCCAGGACTTCCTCTAAAGTTTCTTTCGGGAGGCCTCCGGGGCGAAGTATGGTAGGGGTTGGCCTGGTGATATCCAGGACCGTAGACTCAACCCCGATGGGGGTTGGACCGGCATCCAAGATGAGTTCAATCCTTCCGTATAAGTCTTCCACTACATGTTCGGGAAGAGTAGGACTTGGCCTTCCGAAGAGGTTAGCGCTTGGGGCAGCTATTGGGCAACCGGAGGACTTGATGAGGGTCAAGGCTACCGGGTGAGCTGGAACCCGCACTCCAACGGTTGGCAAGCCTGCGGTGACCAAATCGGGGACGCTTTTAGCTTTGGGAAGGATGAGGGTAAGAGGGCCTGGCCAGAAGAGTTCGGCGAGCTTAAGGGCAATGGAAGGGACTTCGGCGGCAACGGTTGGCAATTCAGAGGGTGAGGAAAGGTGCACGATGATAGGGTCATCGGTTGGGCGCTCCTTAGCGGCGAAGATCCGTGCTACGGCCTTTTCATCCAAAGCGTTAGCTCCGAGCCCGTAGACGGTTTCGGTAGGGAAGGCTACAAGCCCACCTTCCCTTATCACTTTCGCCGCTTGGGCAATTACCTCTGGTTCCGGTTCTATGGGGTTTACCTTCAGCACTTCGGTCTTCATTACTTCCCCCTTTGCATTTATTATAGGCTAACTCAACATAGTCGGCAATGCTTATCCCAGAGACCGAAGGCTTCCCAGTTTTCCGGCGGAGTAGTTGTTTTTAGCCACAGGATAAGGTGGGGAGCGTGGGGCAATTACACTCCCTCGCAGGGGGTTAGATGGCGGCGCAGGCCGACCCTTGGCCGAAGGAGGACGACTTTAGTCAGCGCATAGCGTTGTGGATCGTTACCAAATCACAAGATAAAATTAAACCAGGTCTGCCATAGGTGGGCCCCTCCTTTTTGAGTTTTCCCCACAAGCTTTTTAAGGGGGAAGCCCCACCTTCTGTCAAGATCGCTTCCACCACCTGGTACCGATCTCTTGACACTAATTCCGCCAAAAGGTATAATGAGCCCGGTTACCGATCCACCCCGTTGAATAGGAGGTCAAGATGTACGAGATACTGGAGAAGCACGACCATTCCCCGGTAACTAAAGAAATCAAGGTCTACGCCCCAAGGGTAGCTTCCAAAGCTAAAGCCGGCCAATTTGTGATAGTAGTTCCATGGGAAAAGGGGGAAAGAGTCCCCCTGACAATAGCTGATTTCAGTCGGGAAGAGGGTTGGATAACCCTCGTCTTCTTGGTAGTAGGGAAAAGCACAAAGTTTATGGCTGGGATGAAGCCTGGCGACCGCCTTTACGCTGTAGTCGGTCCGCTGGGCAATCCATCCGAAATTGAGCATTACGGAACAGTGGTCTGCGTAGGTGGTGGGCTTGGCATAGCCCCCATTTACCCCATAGCCCGCGAGCTCCGGAAAGCCGGCAATTACGTCATTTCCATAATCGGTGCCAGAACCAAAGAGCTATTGTTCTGGGAGGATAAAATCCACTCCGTAAGCGATGAGCTGATAGTGTGCACTGATGACGGCTCCTACGGCCGCCAAGGGGTGGTCACTGTACCGCTAAAGGAACTATTGGAAAGCGGCCGCAAAATAGATGTGGTATGGGCCATCGGGCCGGCCATAATGATGAAGTTCTGCTCTCTAACCACTAAACCCTTCGGAGTAAAAACCATCGTAAGCCTGAACCCGATAATGGTGGATGGTACCGGCATGTGCGGGGCTTGCCGAGTTGAAGTGGACGGAAAAACCCGCTTCGCTTGCGTTGATGGCCCAGAGTTTGATGGCCACAAAGTGGACTGGGATTTGCTCATGGCTCGCCAAAGGCTCTATTGCGAGCAGGAAAAGCTGGCCGCAGAGCTTTTTGAAAAACAGGAGGCGAAGTGCTGAAACCACAAAAGACCCCCTTGTCCAACGGCGTTCGTCTCTTAGTCACACCCCTGCCCCACACTATGGCTGTAAGCATAGCCTTCATGGTAGGGGTTGGCTCTCGGTACGAGAGCGATCCCGAAGGCGGAGCTTCCCATTTCATTGAACACTTGGCCTTCAAAGGGACAGCAAAATGGCCTACCGCTAAGGACATCGCTTCCTCCGTAGAGGGGGTTGGGGGTATAATCAATGGAAGCACATCTCAAGAAATGACCTCTTACTGGCTTAAGCTACCCAAAGACCACTGGAAACTGGGCTTTGAGCTACTGAGCGATTTGCTCTTAAACCCCCTCTTCCGAGAAGAAGATGTAGAAAAAGAGAGGGCAGTGATTTTAGAGGAGCTGCGGGGGATGAAAGACTCCCCCGAAGACTGGGTTTTCGTGATGGCGTCAAACATCCTCTGGCCCAATCACCCCTTGGGCCGGGAAATCATAGGCACAAAAGAAAGCCTGCAGGCCCTTTCCAGAGAAAGGCTTCTGGACTTCAGAGTTAAGCACTATACACCCAAGAACGTAGTGGTAAGCATAGCCGGGGCCATTACGGCCGAAGAAGCTTTGGAAGCCACCGAGCGTTACCTATCAACTTGGGAAGGCACCTCACCCCCTTCCTTTATCCCTGCCCCCGCCCCCTCCGATGGCGCAATGCAGGCCTATGAAAGCCGTCGGGTTGAGCAAACCCACCTTGTCCTTACCTGGTACGGTCTTCCCCTGAACCACCCCGACCGGTTTGCCCTTTCAATACTCAATGCCATCTTAGGGGAAGGCATGAGTTCCCGGCTATTCACGGAGATAAGGGAAAAGAGAGGGCTTGCCTACAACATTAGCTCCTACCTTGAATTCTTCACCGATTCCGGTTCTATGGGGGTGGTTGCAGGGATAGCGCCCAACCGCTTGGAGGAGGCCCTTAAGGCCATCATTGAACAACTGGCTCTCCTCAAGACCCAAGAAGTGCCCGAAGAGGAACTTACTAAGGCCAAAGAGTTCGTGAAAGGGCGCCTCTTACTCCAGCTTGAAGATTCCCTCAGCCTGGCCTTCTGGTACGGAAGGCAAGAACTCCTCCTTGGCCGTACCTTAACCCCTGCTGAAATAATCCAAGCTATTGAAGCTGTGACCCCACAAGACGTAAAGAGAACAGCTGAGGGCCTAATGAAATCTTCCAGGATGAAGCTGGCGGTAATTGGCCCTTATAGGAAGGAAAGAAACTGGATAAGGATGGTGGAAAGCCTTGGCTCTTAGAGGGCGAATTCTGGTTGTAGATGACGAACTGTCAATAAGGAAAATATGCCAGTACATCCTCCAGATGATGGACTTTGAGGTGGAAACTGCCGCCGACGGCATGGAGGCAGTGGAAAAAGCCCGGCAAAAACCCTTTGACCTCATCATCACCGACATCAAAATGCCGGGGATTGATGGGGTTGAAACCGCCAAGCTCATCCGCGAGCTTTACCCTGATGTCCCTTGGATTATAATAACCGCTTATGGCCAGCTGGACCTGGCCTTAAAAGCTATAAGGCTTGGAGTCAACGGCTTCCTCCTCAAGCCCTTCTCACCCGATGAGCTCAAAGCTGTAGTCAACCACGTTCTGGAAATGGACCAATTGAGGAAGGAGAGCCTACGCATTAAAGCCCTCCTGCCGCTGTTTGAAATCTCCAAAACCCTCCTCAGCACATTGGAAATTGGGGAACTGGAAGGTAAACTATTGCACATAGCCCGGGAAAGCCTCTCGGCCGATGGGGTATGGATGTATGAAGTGGATTGGGACAAGCTCCTTGGAGACCCTCCCGATTCCCTCTCCTTGCTTTCCATTGAACTTCAAGCGGCATTGATGAAAGCTTTGGAAAAGAGCAATACAGCTCTCCTCTGGACCAGAGAAAGCCCCGAAGAAGCTGTTTACCTCATGGCAAAGGCCAATATAGCCCAGCTCCTGGGCGCACCGTTGAAAGCAGGCGAGAGGCTGTTAGGTTTCCTGGCCGCTTTTAAAACCATAGGCTCCGCCCCTTTCCGTCCCTCGGACCAAGATTTCCTGACAATTTTGGCCGGGCAAAGCGCCGTAGCCCTGGAGAACGCTAAGCTCTTTGAGCACGTCCAGAAAGCCTTCGTAGAACTGCAAGAGGTTGAAAGGCTCAAGAGCAACTTCGTGACCCTGATCGCCCACGAGTTTCGCACCCCCCTCTCCCTTGTCCTCGGCTATGCTTCACTCCTCAGCGAAGAAATCCAAGATT
>CAZPWR010000080.1:0-2289 GCA_964590555.1 uncultured Anaerolineae bacterium
CTCCGCGCCTGCACAGCCGGTCCCGTTGGAGTTTTGGCCCTTGGATGCCTCATCGGCGATTCCCATTACTTATACGGTAGCCACCGGACAGCAAAACGTATACCGCTTTTGCGCAAGCTCTTGGCTTACTTCGGCATAAATCCTGAACGTTTGCGCTTGGATTGGGTTTCATCGGCCGAAAGCACAAAGTTCGCTAAGGTGACGAAAGAGTTCGTGGAAACTATACGAGCTCTCGGCCCGATTGAAAGGGAAATTAAGGGGTAGGCAGGAGGAAAATCATGGCTGAGAATGCACAAATCTTAGAAGCCCTGAGAGAGCATTTAGCACAAAAGCTTAAGGAACTGGATGGGGTAATTGGGCTGCGGCAGGCAGTAGAAGGCACAGCCCCTTACCTCTTTCGCCTTGGAGATGATTTATCTCAATTGGTTCTTAAGCCCCGCTACCCGCTTAGTTCCATAGTTTCTTTGCTCCAGAAGCGTTACCCGCAAGCTCGCTTTGGGGTAGTAGCCAGGGGGTGCGATTTGCGCGCTTTGGTGGAAATGGCCAAGCGAAATCAAGTAGACCCCAAGAGACTCTACATCCTCGGAGTTGCTTGCACTGCTGAAGAGGCTGAAGAATGCCACTGCAATGACCCCTTCCCTCACTTGGAAAAATGGCCTCAAGGCATAACCTTTGGCGAACCAGCTCCGGCTGGTTCTCCTCACCCCCTCTTTGCTGAATACCAAAATATCCCTTTAGAAGAAAGGAGGGCTTTCTGGCGGAAGCAATTTGCTAAGTGCATCAAATGCTACGGCTGCCGCAACCTCTGTCCGGAGTGTTTCTGCGAAGCCTGCGCCCTGGAAGACCCGCTTTGGGTTGAGCCTGGGGTGTTGGCCCCGCCTTTCCCCTCATTCCATCTAATCCGAGCAATGCATATGGCTACCCGCTGCGTCCTTTGCCGTCAGTGTGAATTAACTTGCCCCGCACACATACCCTTGACCGTCCTCTACGAATTAATCCGACAGGATGTCAAGGAGATGCTGGGGTACGAGCCCGGGGCCGATCTGGCGGCAGCTCCACCCCTTTCCCTCACCCTCGCGGACGCAGCCATTAAGGAGTAGGAGGAGGAAGGCATGGAGTACAGGAACGTGCTCACCGTTTGCCCATACTGCGGAGCTGGCTGTGGCCTTTATATCCAAGTCCTGGATGGAGAAATCGTAGGGGTATTGCCAGCAAAAGAGCATCCAGTAAGCCGCGGCAAACTGTGCATAAAAGGCTGGAACGCTACAGCTTTCATCAACCATCCCGATAGGCTTAAAAAGCCACTGATACGAGAAGGCGAGCGCTTCCGAGAGGCTTCTTGGGATGAAGCCCTTAGCTTTGTAGCTGAAAAACTCCTCCAGATTCGTGACACTTATGGCTCACAAGCTATAGGCTTTCTGGCTTCAGCCAAGTGCACGAACGAGGAGAATTACCTGCTGCAGAAACTCGCCCGCTCCTTCTTCAAAACCAACAACGTGGACCACTGTGCCCGGCTCTGACACAGCCCTACGGTGGCCGGTCTGGCCGCCGCTTTCGGCAGCGGAGCTATGACTAACTCCGTCCCGGAGTTCAGCCAGTATACCCGCTGCTTCCTAATCACTGGCTCCAATACCACCGAAGCTCATCCCCTCATTGCCAGCCACGTGATGGAAGCTAAGGAGAGGGGGGCAAAAATCATCGTCATTGACCCCAGGGAAGTGCAAATTGGCCGTTTGGCCGACATTTACCTCCGTCCTCGCCCTGGGACTGATGTGGCCTGGCTGAACGGCTTGATGAATGTCATCGTTACCGAAGAGCTTGCAGACCAAGAGTTCATAGAGAAGCGGACGGAAGGCTTTGAAGAGATGTGGGAGGTGGTCAAGGAATACACCCCGGAAAGAGTAGAGGAAATCACCGGTATCCCTGCTGACGATTTGAGAGCTGCTGCCCGCCTCTATGCCCAAAACAAGCCTGCTGCCATCCTCTATGCCATGGGCATAACCCAGCACACCACTGGGACCGATAACGTCAAGAGCATTGCTAACTTGGCCATGCTTACTGGCAATATCGGAATTCCTGGGGCCGGGGTCAACCCCTTGCGAGGCCAGAACAATGTCCAAGGTGCTTGCGATATGGGAGGTTTGCCCAATGTCTACCCAGGCTATCAGCCCGTCACATCCCCTGAAGCCAAGGCCAAATTTGAGTCTGCCTGGGGGGTGGAGGGCTTGCCCGATCAACCCGGCCTCACAGTGGTGGAAATGGTCAACGCTGCTGGCGAGGGCCAACTCC
>CAZPWR010000081.1:0-1803 GCA_964590555.1 uncultured Anaerolineae bacterium
GTAGAGCACAAGGTCTGCACCCATAGCTTCCCTCCTAAAGGTGCGCCTTGAGAGCCGTAAGGAAGCGGGGACAAAACTCGGCCTTCTTTATGTCAGTATCACGCAGGGAATTGGAGAAGTGCATGACGCACAATGGGTCAGGGCAATGGGTTAAGCCCCAGGTATGGCCAAGCTCATGGATAGCCTCCTTCAAGGTTCGCTCCAGAAAGATGCGTTCATCTTCAGGTAAGCCGTAGAAGCTCTGGTGAAGCCTGGCCAGCGAGATGACCGCCTCCCTTCCCCCAAGCGAGGCCTGGCCGAATACAAAGTTAAGCCCTTGCGTGTAAAGGTCTACTTCGGTAATCCCCAGGATTTTCTCCACCCCTTCGGCCTTAATTTTCCCCAGTTCTCTGAGGAACAAATCGGAGAGGTACTGGCGCCGGACGGGGTTGAAAGCCTGGGTAGGGATAGGGAGAGGGGCCAATTGGATGCACTCCTTGCCGAAGGTTTTACCCAGTTCTTCCTTGAGGTAATCCAAAAACTTCTGCTCTACTTGGCCAAATGGGACAAGGGCTATTTTCATTTCGTCCCATCCACCTCCTGAAGGGCTCTGAGGAGTTCCAATTCCTCACGGGAAGGATGCCACGGTGGTAGCTCCAAGGTTGGTTGATGCCTGAGTATAAGCTCTACGGTGAGATTGGAGCAACCGAGCCTCTTAGCCATTTCGGCCCCGATGATTGGGTGGTAGTAGTGGATGTAGAAAGGGCGACGCCAGCCATCGGGCACGGCAAGCCATTTCAGGGCTACGGGGAAGAAGGCTCTGATTAGGACTATGGCCACCCTGTGCCAAAGGTGAATTTCCCCTTCTGCTTTCCCGATATCGTGGAGCAGGGCCGCTTTCAAAAGGTCAGGGTGGGTTTTGCCTTCCCGCACGAGGGTATAGTAAACCTCAAGGCTGTGGCGCTGGTCGGCGGCGCTCATCCGGCCGAAAGCAGCCAGCTCCTCGGAGGTGAGGTTCTCCCTCAGCACTTGCCAATCCTCTTCATCCAGGTCAGCCGAGAGGGCCTGGAAAAATTGACGGGCTCTGTACAAAGCTTGCCTGATGAACTTCAACATGAGTGCTCTTTCACCTCAACAGCAGTGAGGTTATGAGGCGGAAAGGAGGCCCTAAGATGCTTCCCAAAATGCTCACGGGCAAGATGTAATCAATGGCCAGGATGGCGAATAGAATCAGCGAGCCGTGGGCTTCCAACTGGGAAAGCTGGCGGAAAAGGTTATAGGCAGTTCGGGTACGGAAAGAGCCGATGATGCCCATGAGCACGTCAAAGCCATCCAATGGGGGAAGCGGCAGAAGGTTGAACAAGGCCAAACCGACGTTGGCAAATAACCCGGCCAGGAGAAAACTCCGAAGGCTAAAAGGCAAGGGTAAGTGGAGGATTAAGGCCAAAGCTAAGGCCAAGAGAAGGTTGGAAAGAGGGCCAGCGAACGCTATGAGGCCCATCCCCGTAACAGCGGAAAGCTTGCGGATATTGCGGGGGTTTACGGGCACAGGCTTACCCCAGCCAATTCCAAACCCGTAAACGAGGGATAAAAGGAACATGAGGGTGCCCAGAGGGTCCAAGTGGGATATGGGGTTAAGCGTGAGCCTCCCCAAGAAGCGCGGCGTGGGGTCACCAAGCTTATCGGCCGCCCACGCATGGGCGAACTCATGGATTGTTATTCCTAAGATGACGAAGAAAAGCAATCCCCCAAGGTTAAGCATAGCTTTTACCTCCTACGCTAATTGTACAACTTCGCTTCGGGTTTGGCAAAACAAAGCTTTCC
>CAZPWR010000082.1:0-1590 GCA_964590555.1 uncultured Anaerolineae bacterium
AGAGCACGTCCTTCTGCTGCTAAGCGTTCTCTCTGCTTAGCCCTTGCCTCCATCTTCTTGAGGAGGAGGAGCCTTTCCAGTTCCTCAATTGAAAGCTCATCAACAGTCCTTTTATCCCCCATCCCTGCCTCCAGATTAATTATACAATCCCTGTGAAAGCAGGGGCAAATGGAGTTTTTCATGCTGATTGAAATCAGCCCTTTGGGGCCTTTGGCCAAAGGTCGGCCTTCGCCGACTTTCATTAAAACAGGGGAAACCCCCGTAACCCCCCTGCGAGGGGGTAAGGGCCAGGGGGTTGTGAGGAGTACCCA
This sequence comes from uncultured Anaerolineae bacterium, assembly GCA_964590555.1. Lineage (GTDB taxonomy): Bacteria > Chloroflexota > Anaerolineae > SpSt-600 > SpSt-600 > SpSt-600. The sequence continues at coordinate 312 of CAZPWR010000082.1, forward strand.
TGAGTGGGACCAAAGAGCCTGGTAGACCTCCAGCAGACGTTGCCCCACAATTCTGGGACACACGCAGCTCAGTTCTTGCTGAAGTTTAGACACAAGTTGGGCCAAGGAGGACTATGGAAGCAAAAAGTGCGTAGGCAGAGTTAACGATAGCTGCCCACTGCTTCGCTTTATTCATCACCCTCCCTGTGCCCATTAAACTTTTCCCATCTTTGAACATCTCCTCCACCTTCATCCTCATCACTCAACAGTCTCCAAAGAACACGACAGGGATCAGCTTTTTTCAGGAACCTATAGATGCTCTCATTTTTTCAGCAATTTCTGATAGGCGTGCGGAGCGAGCTTTAAGGATGGCTTGGCCAATCTCAGCGGCTTGGTCAGCGGGGGTTTCGTCGTCAAAAAGTGGGCCCGGCGGAAAGGCCGACGGCCCAGCCCGACGAAACTGGGACACACCCAGTGGGATCAGGGTTCTTGCCCTTGACATAGAACGAATGTTCTGATATAATGTAAGCGGAGAGAAAAATCCCCCTTTGGAGGTGCCTATGAAGGAGAGAACCTGGAAAAAAGCACTTGAGGTGCTGAATTTCATCGCTTCCTCTCCCCACCCGCCCACGGTGAGGGAAATCCAGAAAGCGCTAAATATAAGCTCAACCTCCGTGGTTGAGCACTACCTGCGTGTCTTGGAAAAGAGGGGTCTAATAAAAAGGGAAAGGGGGAAAGCAAGGGCCGTGTCTATTCCCGGAAGAGAAGAAATCATATCAGTCCCAATCCGAGGCTTCATCTACGCCAATAGGCCCCTTCCAGGGCCAGATTCGGTGCCAGAGGACTTTATTCACATCCCATCCTCATTCATCAAAAGCGCCAAAAATCCGTTCGCCCTCAAGGTGGTCGGCGATTCAATGCTTGATGCCGGCATTCAGGATGGAGACATCGTAATCCTTGAGGAGGCTTACGAGGTCAAAAACGGCGATATGGTGGCCGCTTGGTTCAGAGGCAAGGACTTCACCACCCTGAAGAGGTTCTACCGAGACGAAAAGGGAGTAACCCTAAAGCCTGAAAGCCCCTTCTTCAAGGAGCCAATAAGAGTTGAGGGCGAAGAGCTCAATAACCTTGAGATTCAAGGTAAGGTCCTTCTGGTAATAAGGGAAGTGAGCCATGAGAGGGGAATTGGAGCTCCAAGCCCAGAAGATTGAGCTCGTCCTCGCTTCCCACAACGTCCAAGCCAAGGTCAAGGGGGGAATAGTCACCCCAAGGTTCATCCGCTTCCACCTCGCACCCTACC
>CAZPWR010000083.1:0-1969 GCA_964590555.1 uncultured Anaerolineae bacterium
GGTAACATTTGTAACCAACCAGGCGACGGGGGTTTCTTTTTCGGAGAAATCTTCCAGGGCTTTTTCGGCTACTTCCTTGGCTATTTCGGGGATGTCTTTACCTTCAACGGGGATGCCGAGGCGGGAGGCGATGGCCTTGAGCTTGGCTTCATCTTTGACTGTGTAATCGGGAGCTTTCCCTTCGGCCCAGAGGAGCAAGGTATGGGCAAGGTGTTTGGCATGGCCGGAGTGGGCAGCGGCGCCACCGGCGATAGCGCGGGCGAGGTTGCGGGCAACGATTGTATCGGCAGTAGCACCACATACTCCTTTCTGTGGCCCCTCACCGAAGGGGTCAATGCGGCATGGCCCTTGCATGCAGTTGCGGCAGCAGGTTCCAAGCTCGCCAAATCCACATTGCGGAAGCTGAGCTTCATAGCGGCACCAGGCGGTTTCTATGTCCAACTTCTCCGCTTGGCGGAGCATCTCCTGCACCGCAGGACACCAGCTGTATTCTTCCAATGCCTTCATGGCTTACCCTCCCTTGGGTTTTTGAACCCTTCTGGGTTCAAAACTATTATACTACAACAAAATGGGATACAAGCTTCCGCATACGCCGACTCAAGTCGGCCTCTTGGGGCCTACGGCCAAAGGTCGGCCTCCGCCGACCTTTAAAATTGGGGGGCCAGGGGGACGGAGCCCCTTGATGCTTATTTGTTTACCCAAAGCATATGCGCCTATACCCACAATTTAAGCACTTCCGGCTTTTGCTCACCCGAGGCTCATAACCAGAGGAGAGCGTTTCCTTCATTTCCTCTAAAATCCTGAGGAGCTCTGCCTTGAGGTTTGGTGTATAATTAACTGAGAAGCGGCGGTCTTTATAGGCTATTACGCCGTAGGGAGGTGCAAAGCCCGTAACTTCCTCCACCAAAAGGCAGTAAGCTGCAAGTTGCAAAACATGAGAACGGTAAGGGGATTGGGGGGAAAGGCCAGATTTGACTTCTACTGGGATAAACCGGCCTTTCTCCTTGAAGAGGTAATCGGGTCGGCCTACAAGGCGATAATGAGAGGAGAAAAGCTCCCTCTCGCACCGGCTCCACTTCTCCGAATCAGCGCTAATAAGTTTCCCCTTGGGCAACCCCATGGCTTTCCTTTTCCAAAACACGAACCCCAGAATCGCGAGGGCTGTTAAAATGAGCAAAAGGCTGATTAAAATCATAACACTTCTCCCGCTCCTTATCTCTTTTACTCCAAGCTCCGCCTCAGGTTCAGAGAAGCGATCACGAGCATGAAAACTCCTAACAGCAAAAGCACCCCTATCCTCGGCAACAGGTCAAAGAAGCCTGCGCCTTTAAGCATTATGCTTCGTATGATGAAAAGGTAGTGCTGAAGGGGGACAAAGAAAGCTATAACCTTAAGGTGAGCCGGCAAATTTTTTACCGGGACTATGAAGCCGGAAAAGGCTACGTCCACCATGACTTGGATGAAGACGAAGAGGATGGCTTGCTGAGGGTTGCGGGCAAGGGTTGACAGGGCAAGCCCCCATCCGGACTCAACTATTAAGAACAACGCGGTGATGGTTCCAAGGAGGATTGCGGAACCTCTGAACGGAACGTGGTAGATTTTTGTGGCCAAAAGTAGAATTAGCCAGAAATTTACGAAGCCGGCCAAGAATGCCACAAGCCCTTTGCCTAAAATAATCTCCTCCCGGCGCAAGGGGCTGACCAAAAGCTGCTCTATGGTGCCCAGCTCTCGTTCCCTCACCAGACTGATGGAAGCAATGGCCATTGTAATCTGATAAACTATGAACCCTGCCATCGCCGGCAAGGTGAAGTGGCGGCGGGCATAAGTCCGGGGGCAGAGGGGGCGGGGGATTTGGTAGGGAAAGTTAAAATAGAAGTTGAAGCCCATATTGGTGGGGGGGAGGGAGGACGCGGGCAAGCAAAAAGGGTTCTGTGTGGGGCCGACGCCATGGGGGGGGAGTATGGCTTGA
>CAZPWR010000084.1:0-2415 GCA_964590555.1 uncultured Anaerolineae bacterium
GCATCCAGGATGCGGTCGTGGCCGAGGCGGTAGCCCTGGCGGGCTTTCAGTAGGAGGTAAGGTCCCATGCTCATGTTCTCCATGCCCCCAGCTACGTAGATTTCGCCCTCTCCGGCTTTTATCATGGAGGCAGCCAGCATCACAGCCTTCAGGCCGGAACCGCATACTTTGTTCACCGTGACGGCACCAACCGTAGGGGGTAGGCCAGCGAAGATAGCTGCTTGGCGCGCTGGGGCTTGCCCTATCCCTGCCGAAACGACGTTGCCCATCAAGACCTCATCAATGGTGGCAGGGTCTATCCCCGCACGCCTTACCGCCTCTTTTATCACTACTGCGCCAAGCCTTGGGGCAGGAATGGAGGAAAGGGAGCCCATAAATCGGCCAATTGGGGTCCTGCAACCGCTTACGATGACTACTTCTTCAGCCATGGCATCCTCCCTCAGTTTGGTGTGGCACAGCCAATTATAGCATAAGCGGGATTAATTGCGCAATTGCCCAGCAAGTGATAAAATTTCTGCTAAGGGGGGAAAGAGATGAAAGTTTTAATTGTAGACCACGATTCTGCTTTCGCTGCCTTCCTTAAAGAGGCTTTGGAATCCGTCGGAAATTATGAAGTTTTCATCGCTGCCACCGGCGAGGAAGCCCTTGGTAGAGTAGTAGAAGAACCTTTCAATCTAGCCATCGTGGACATGGATCTTAAGGATGTGAAGCCCGAAGCCTTGATTCAGGCTATCAGAGAGGTTAAGCCTTACATGAAAATTTTGGCGATCCCCGTGGGCGATTCCCCCTTGCCCGAAGGGCTGGGAATAGTTGGCACAATACCTAAGCCTTTCTTTGTGGGGGAATTGCCGGAAATCCTGGAAAAAGCTCTGGCCTGGAAGGAAGAGCCAACCCCAGCTCAACCACAACCGGCTTCACCCCCGAAAGAAACCCCTTCCTGGTTTGAGGAAGTTTCCCGCGAGCTTCGCCCCGAACTTTTAGCCCTTGGTGATTCTTCTACCCTTCAAGCCTGGGTTGGGGGACCAAGGGAAGAAGCCTTGAAGCTACTGCTGTGGGCAGCCAAGGCTTTGGAGGAAAACCCATATGGCCCCGCTTGCCCAGCGGAAATACACTACCGTTGCGAGAAAAGGAGCATATTTGGGATAAAGCTGCAAGATGGGCGCATACTGGCTGCGGCTTTCTCACGGGATGTGCCTCCAGGTATGGTTAGGCTAATCTTAAAGAGAGTAGAGGGGGTAGGAAGATGAAAAAGTTGGTGATCGTGGATGGGCATGCCCTTGCCTACAGAGCTTACCACGCTCTCCCCTTGGAGATGAGCACCTCCAAAGGGGAGCCGACCAATGCCGTTTACGGCTTCACATCCATGCTCCTGAACGTCATCAAGGAGGAGAAACCCGATTACATCGCCGTGGCCTTTGACACCGGCCGAAGTTTCAGGCATGAGGCCTTCACCGAATACAAAGCCACCAGAGCCAAGATGGGGGAAGATTTGGCCGTTCAACTCCGACGCATATTCCAAGTAGTGGAAGCCTTGGGGATAAAATCCATAGCCATAGAAGGGTACGAAGCCGATGACATCCTGGGAACCCTCGCCCGAAAGGCTTCCGAAGAGGGGATTGACACCCTCATCGTAACTGGGGATACCGATGCCTTTCAGCTCATAGGCCCAAAGGTTAGGGTCATTACTTCAGGCCGGCGCTTCTCAGAGACCATCGTATATGACCGGGAGAAAATCCTGGAGCGATATGGCCTTGAACCCCACCAATTGGCCGATTACAAAGCCTTGGTTGGCGACAAAACCGACAATATCCCTGGCATCCCCGGGATAGGGGAAGCTACCGCCACAAGGCTGCTGCGGAAATACGGAAGCATTGAAGGTATCTACCAGCACATAGACGAAATCACACCCCCACGTCTGAAAGAACTGCTTCTGGAAAACCGTGATAAGGCTTTCTTCAATAAGAGCCTCGTCACTATCCGGACCGATATCTCTTTGAGCATAACCTTGGAGGACCTGCGCTACCAAGGCTACGATGAGGAAAAGGTCAAGGAGCTCTTCAGGGAGCTGGAATTCCGCTCGCTCTACAAGCGCCTACCTGAGGAAGGCGAAGCTCGCCAACTGCCGTTAATAGGCCAGGTGGAGATACGCCACCGTTCTGAACCCGGAAAGTATTCCGTCATCCAGGACGAAGGTTCCTTGAACCTCTTACTGGAGAAAATATCCCAAGCTAACGCCTTAGCTTTTGACGTGGAGACTACCGATATAGACCCGATGAGGGCCAGGCTTGTAGGGGTATCGCTGGCTTTCGGCGAGGGCGAAGGATACTACATTCCTGTCGGGCATTTGGAAGGCGAGCAGCTTCCTTGGGAGCTGGTGAGGGAAAAGCTTTCCCGAATCTTGGGAGATGAAACCAT
>CAZPWR010000085.1:0-5106 GCA_964590555.1 uncultured Anaerolineae bacterium
AGCTCCTTCGTGGAGGTGAGCGTGGACCAAGTCAAACCTCTCTCTGAGGGAACCAATCAGGACTTTAATGGCTAAGAGAAAATCAAAGGCCACTTTTATCCACGAAGCTCCTAACTCATAGCGGTTATCTCCGGGTATGGAAGGTATCCTCCTTATCTCAATCCCTGGTGCCTCCCCGCCTTTTTTGTAAGCGTAAACCACAACTTTGAAGCCAGCATTCTGCAGGAATTTTATCTCCTCGTAAATTCTGACGTGGCACCCATAATCAGAAAAAAATGAGGTGGGAGCCACCATCAAAATTTTCCCCATCATTGCCCCGCCTCAGTGTTCTCTTAAAAGCACAGAATTAATTATACCCCACAAAGGAGGCAGGCCAAAATCTGGAGCTCCTGGAGCCTATAGTCTCTTTACACCACAAGGCAACGCAAGCCGCCGAAGCAATCTCATCTGAAGATTGGAGAATGCTTTGCCCGCAATGGCATTACCGCGACATCCGAGGGAGAATATGGTTACGGGGTTGGAGCGGGTGAAAGTTGCTTTGAAGAGGGGTAATTGGTATAATTAACCGGTTTTTGGTTGGGAGGGAGGTAAAAGTGGCAGGAGTGCCAAATTCAAAGTGGGAAAATTTGGAGGTAAAGCCCGAAGACGTTGAATTTTTGTACGAGTTTATCCTGGAAAAGGGCAAACCCGCATCTCTGGAAGATTTGGTATTAGCCCTTGCGGAGAAGGCTTGGAAGGAGCAAAAAGAGGAAATAACGAAGCTTTTGGAAAAGGGGTTAATTTACAGGCCAAGCAACTCTTACAAACCTGGGCAGGAAATCTTCTTCCCCTCTTTCGGGTTCACCAAAGCCACAGTATTGGGGGTAAGGCCTGGCTATAACCCCGATTACGGGGAATTTGAGGTCATAAAGGTCAAGTTCTCCGGCAGCGGCGAGGAGAGGGAGTTCGCCTCGGCTTTGAAAAAGCCCCATAAGCTGGACCAAGAAACACCGGACGATTGGCTCGCAGCGTTCGGTTTTAACCCGCAAGCCATTGTTGAACGTTATGGCCAGGCCATTGGCTCCGCTATAGCTAAGGCGTTATCCGAGGAAAAAGAGTTCGTATCTTTCGGTAAGCTCTGGTTCCTCAAGCCTTTAATGCTGGAAATCCACGAAGGCCACCTCAACATAGCTGAAGCTGCCATAGAAATAGCCCAGCGCCCCCTGCCCCCTACCGAAATCCTCAAGCATCTGGACTTTCCCGATACTTACCCCTTAAGCTTGCAGGTCTTCTCCCTCAACGTAGCCTTGTCTCAGGATAAACGTTTCTCCCAAGTTGGACCCAAAGGACAACCTCTCTGGTTCCTCCGGCGGTTTGAGCCGCCTGAGGTGGCTCAGGAGCCCGAATGGCTTATCTACTCCCCTATACCCTATAAAGAGTCTGCCCTTACCCCAGAGCTGCTGGAGCTTGCTCAAAGCGTTGAAGATGAAGCCAATGATTGGGCCTTGTTCCCCGAACTTCCAGTGGCTGGGGAAAGCGTAACCATCGCTTTGCCCTACCATCACTTGCGCTCCGGAACTTTGCCCATAACCCCCAGGACCGCCCCCTTCTTCCCGGAGGGGGAATCAGGCCTGACTTTGATAAACTTTGTAGATGAGGCAAGCGGGGAGAAGTTTTATGGCTGGGCTGTCCATTCCCGCAAGTATGTAGCAGGGCTGCGTGGTTGGTACGATAAAATCGGGGCTACCGCTGGGACTTACATAACCCTTACCCGCGGCCGAAGCCCAACGGAGGTGAAGATAAAATTTACACCACGGCGCATTAGGAGAGACTGGGTTAAGGTGGCAAAAGTCCAAAACGAGCGTCTTACGTTTGAAATCCAGCTAAAGCAGCTTGCTTGCGATTTTGATGAGCTTATGATGATAGTGGATGGGGAGAGGGATAAAATTGATGCGCTTAAGCGGAAAGTGGACTCCAGTGCCAAAAGCCTATATGAGCTCTTGGTCCAAATATTCCCCGAACTATTGAAGCTCAGCCCTCAGGGTACGGTCCACTTTTTGACCCTTTACACTGCCGTAAACCTTGTAAAGCGCTGCCCGCCCTTGCCTATCCTTTCCGAACTAAGTTCTAACCCTTGCTTCATATACAAGGGCAGCGGTTATTGGTCCTTTGACGAAAGCAGAGCATAGGGGTTGGGAAAATGATGGGGTTGGTTAATGTGAACACCAAATTGCACATAGATTTGGAGTGGTGGGAGAAAGAAGGCAAGGACTTTAACTATTTCCTCTACCAAGAAATGTGCCCTGAATGCAAAGAGCGCATCAAAGATTTCAACAAGGCCGTTTACATTGACTGGATAGACCCGGAAACAGCGGAAGTGAAGCGGCTCAATGGACTTTGGGAAACGCTTATCACATGCTGCAGCCAGAAACCGGATTACATAAACCCCGAACTTCCCATTACCAAAGCCATCTTTCGGGTATTCCTGGCCAACCGCAATGAGCCCCTTTCGGCTGCTGAGCTGGCCGAACGCTACGGGGATAAGATCGGAGTGGCCGACCCCCACCGCATCCTTCGCATCTTAACAGCAGGCAAAGTCTATAACGGCATAAAACCTTTAAAACCGAGCAAGCCCAGTTAATATTGGCAGCATCGGGGCCTTGCTCCAGGCAATGGTGCGGGAGAAGGCCCCGAAAATTTTGTTGACCGGCAACGAGGCCGGAAGGAGGAAAGCCATGAGGGAAAAAGACCTGCCTTTGATTCTCACCATTGACAGCGGTACTACTTCCTGCAAAGCCGGCTTAGTAACCCCCTACGGGGAAATCCTGGCTTGGGTTAAAAGTGAAAAATCGGCCCCAATTTATTTCCTCCCCAGAGGTGGCGCTGAGCAGAACCCCGAAGAATGCTGGGCTATAATTTTATCCACCGTCCAACGCCTAAAAGAAGAGTTCCCCATTCCTCCCGAGCGAATCGCCGCTATAGCTGTGACCGCCCCTTGGTCCACGACCGTCCCCGTTGACAGAGATGGAAAGCCTCTCGGGAACACCATAATGTGGATGGATACCCGTGGGGCTCCTTATGTTAAAGAGATAACACGGGGCTTGCTCAATTTCCAGGGTTATGGCCTCAGCAAAGTCTTTACCTGGGTGAGACTGACCGGAGGTATCCCCACCCACGCTGGGAAAGACCCCATAGGCCACATCCTCTTCCTCAAAAACGAGCGCCCCGAAGTCTACAAGGCAGCCTACAAATTCCTGGAGCTTAAAGATTACCTCAACCTCAAATTGACGGGAAAGCTCGCCTCCGATTATGCCACTATAACCTTGCATTGGGTGACCGATAACCGCGATATCAATAACGTCCGTTATGACCAGCACCTGCTGCGATTGGCAGGCATTGATGCGGAAAAGCTCCCGCCCCTCTACCCGACCACTCACGTTTTAGGGCCTTTGCTTCCTGGGCCAGCCGAGGAATTGGGGCTTCCTCCTGGAATACCAGTAGCCATCTCCACGCCTGATTACCATGCCTCCGTTTTAGGTTCGGGGGCTCTAAGGGATTACGAGCCTCACATATACGTTGGAACTTCCTCTTGGCTATCCTGCCATGTCCCCTTCAAGAAAACGGATTTGGTCCACAACATGGCTTCGCTGCCATCGGCTCTTCCTGGAAGGTATTTCATCGCCAATGAGCAGGAGTGTGCGGGGTCATGCCTCACTTTCCTCCTCAACCTTTTCTTCGCCCAAGATGCCCTCGGTGAAAGCCCCTACAGAAAGCTTGACGAATTGGCAAGCTCAGCTCCTGTAGGAAGCGGAGGGGTAATCTTTGCCCCCTGGCTCTATGGGGAGCGTACACCAGTAGAGGACCCATCTTTGAGGGGGAGCTTTTTCAACATCTCCTTGGGCACCAGCCGAGCTGAAATGGTGCGAGCTGTCATGGAAGGAGTAGCTCTTAACCTGCGCTGGCTCCTCCCCTGCGTAGAGGGGTTCATCGGGAGAAAGTTTGGAGATATAAACATAATCGGCGGAGGGGGCTCTTCGGAAATTTGGTGCCAGATTTTCGCCGATGTGCTGGGGCGGCCTATTCGCCAGGTGAAGGACCCAGCGGCCGCTGGCTTAAGGGGCCTTGGCATCTTAGCCAGCCTCTCCTTGGGCTTATCCGATTTGGAAAGCTGCACCAAGGGCGTGGTCGTAACAAAAACGTTCAAGCCTGACCCCGAAAACCACCGGATTTACTCCGAAGTCTTTGAAGCTTTCATGCAATTTTACCGGAACAACCGCTCCCTCTTCCGCCGCCTTAATCCAATTTGAGGAGGTGGAGCTATGGAACCATTGAAGATTTTAGGGTTACTCCCCAAGGGTTTAGCCCGTTTCTTGGAGGAGATTGCAGGGCGGGTGCCAGCTTTGAGGAAACGTTTGGAAGGGGAATACGAACGCCTCCTGGAAGGCATGGAAGATGCTCTGAAGCCCTACAAAGATGCCCCCTCCTTTACCCGCTTGCCTGAAGAGGGGCTAAAGCCGGAGGAAATCCTTAGCCTGATGGAAACCCTGAACGCACGCGAGGAGTGGCGCTGGAAGGAAGGCTATGCCTCTGGAGCTGTCTATCACGGGGCCGATGAGCACGTTGATTTCATGAGCAAAGTCTATTCCCTCAACTCTCAAAGCAACCCCCTCCATGCTGACCTTTGGCCCAGCACGATAAAATACGAGGCCGAAATCGTGGCCATGACAGCACACATGCTGGGGGCTGAGGAAGCCCAGAAAATAGACCCAACCGCGCGCATCTGCGGCACGGTAACCTCAGGAGGGACTGAAAGCATCCTTATGGCTATGAAAGCTTACCGAGATTGGGCAAGGGAGAAGAAAGGCATAACTAATCCTGAAATGGTGCTCCCAGAGACAGCCCACCCGGCCTTTGAAAAAGCCGCTCATTATTTCGGCTACAAAATTGTCCGCATCCCCGTGGACAAAGACTTCCGAGCCGATGTAAAAGCGGCCCGCAAGGCAATAACCCGTAACACAGTAGTGCTTGTTGGCTCCGCTCCCTCCTTCCCCCACGGCGTAATTGACCCCATACCCGAACTGTCAATGATTGCTTTTGAGCACGGAATAGGCTTCCACACCGACGCTT
>CAZPWR010000086.1:0-3399 GCA_964590555.1 uncultured Anaerolineae bacterium
TGCTCAGCCAAGGGGAATTGGATTCCTTCGTAGGAGGCGAGGGGACGGCCAAAGGCCCGACGCTGCTTTATGTGCTCTATCCCCATCTCCAGGACCGCTTCTGTCGCGCCGATGCAAGTAGCCCCTATGAGGACACGGGCGGCAGTGAATCCTTCCATGGCATGGTAGAAACCTCGGTTCAATTCTCCGACCATGTAGTGCTCAGGGAGGCGAACGTTATCCATGTGAAAGCCGCCAGTGGATATGCCCATTCTCCCCATGTCTATGAAGCGGGTGGTGGTAATTCCTGGCGTATCCTTTAGCGGGACAGCAAAGAAGGTAAAAGCGCTGTGCCCGGCCTCGGGGCTGAAATCGGTGCGAGCCAGGGTAAGGTGTATCCCGCCCCAGCGGAGGGATTCCAAGACACCGCTTATGTAAACCTTTTCCCCATTCAGGACCCAATAGTTTCCTTCTTTGACGGCCTTGGTGCGGCAAGCCCCAAGTATATCGGAGCCTCCCTCGGGCTCAGTGGTGGCGATTCCCAAGAAAGCCTCGCCTTTAGTTACTTTGGGCAGATATTCTTCCTTAGCTTGGGGGGTACCGTAGCGGTCAAATATGAAGCCCCATGCCGCTTCCACCAAATACAAGACCGGTACTGCCAGGCTTATATCGGCCCGGCCGAGCTCTTCAGCAGCGATTGCGGCCATGGTCCAGGAAGCTCCCATCCCCCCGTATTCTTCGGAGACGGTCAAAGCCAGAAGCCCAAGTTCGGCCATCCCTTTGATTATGTCGTCGGGGATGCGCTCTTCGGTGTCAATTTCCCTCACCCTTGGGGCTATGACCTTTTGGGCAAAGTCTCGGACTGTATTACGCCAAAGCTTTTCCTCTTCGCTCCAGCTGAAATCCATGGCTATTCCTCCTTGAGTAAGTTATCTGCGCCATCGGCGGGCGCTTTGCCTTCTTGATTAGCAAGCGTCCGAGGCGGAGGCCCATCGTACAGGGTATCCTCCTTCGGGACCACGCGGAAGGGTTTTTCCCTCGTCACCTCCTCGTAAACGTGGGCCACAAGGCCGAGGGTTCTGGAAATCAGGAAAAAGGCAGAGGCAACGGAGGGGTCAAACCCCATCTCCAACACCAAAGCAGCGATAATACCATCCACATTCAGCCTTATAGCTTTGCCTGACTCTTCCTGTAAGATTTTTTCCACTTCAAAAGCGAGGTCAACGTAGCTTCCGGCCAGGCCAAGCTCCTGAGCCTTTCGCAAGAGGGCCTTGATGCGGGGGTCAGCAGTGTGGATGGGGTGGCCATAGCCGGGGATGCGTTCCTTTCGGGCGAGCTTTTCTCGGATTGCCTTTCGGACTTCTTCTGGAGGCAAATTGGCCAGGGATTTGAGGAGTGCAGCGCAATCCTCAATAGCACCCCCGTGGTATTTCCCGATGGCCAAAATGCCTGCGGCTACTGCCTGGGGCAAAGGCACCCCACTGGAAGCAGCGAACCTGGCCGCATTAACTGAGGGGGCCAAGAAGCCGTGGTCGCAACAGGACACGAAGATGGCTTCTATCAGCTTTCCCTCGTTGCGCCGAGGGAGTTCCCCTTTGACCAGTAGGAAGAACACATCCCCGAAAGACAGGTTCTCAATGATTTCTTCTATGGGGTAGCCCCGTATGCGTATGACATTGGGCTCAAAATAAGTTATGGAAGTTCGCCAGAAAGGGGCATTCAATGCCATTGGCCTTTCTCCTTTTAAAGGTGTGGAAAATTATACCATAGTCCACAAGGAGTGAGAAAACAGAGCGCTTCGCCCCAGGGCTTTCCTTTTTCACACCGATTAAAATCGGCCTTTTTTGGCCTTCGGCCAAGGGTCGGCCTACGCCGCCCCCCGTACCCCCGCTGCCGCCCCCTGCGACCCCGCACACGAGTGGGACCATAAACGCTGGCAAACCTTCAGCGAACGGGGTGGGGAACCCTAATAACCCTCCCGCGAAGAAGCATAGTTGCCCCGCACTCTCCGCTTTATCCTGCGGCCGAGAACAACCACTCCGCTTGCGGTCAACAGCCCTCCGATGAGGGACTTCGGGTTTTCACCTCAAAACTAAAGGCAAAAAGCACTTGTACCGCAGAACCTGGGGGCTCAACAGAGGCCCAGGGCGAGTGTAAAGGGTTATCTTTACCCTTACGAAATGTCCCCTTAGCGTGGGTCGGTATTTATCTTCAAACCATTCCTCCGTAAGCCCTCGTGAATCCCACATCTCGGCTTCACTCAGCACTAACCATACCCTTCGCTTGTAGCCTATAAGCCTCCTGAAGTAAGCATTTACTTGCTCCGGGGTCATGCCCCAGTTGGTGTAGGGTCCTTCCACTGGGATGTAAACCCTTTCGCCAGCAAGGTAATAGTCAAAAACTCGGCGTACGTAAGGAATCTGGAACACTACGATGTCTCCTTCCTGAGCGTATTCTTTGAAAAGGGCCACGGCGGCCCTAAAATCGCTTTTTATCGGGAAATGGCTTTGGCTCCAAAGAGCTTCAATGTCTATTAGGATAAGGCTGGCAAGCAAAACAGGCCCTAAGAGTTTGCTCTTGGTTTGCCAAAACCTTACGCCTAAGGATAAGAGGATGTAGAAAAGAGGCGCAAGGAAAATGAGGTAGCGATCTGTAAAGACAGGCTTTTTGAGACATACCGCAAATAGCCCTAAAGTTGGGGCTAAGATTAGGCCTAAAAGCAAGAGGCCTTTCCGGCGTTCAAGGACTCCGCCCAAGATCGCAAGTCCTGCGGGGATAAGCGACCAGGGCCAGAGCGTGCTCAAAATCCCGCAGCTCCACCCGGTAAAAAGTATGCCTATCATGTCCCATAGCGGGTAATAGGGAAAGCCCGAAGGATTAGGGGCAAGGAAAGCTGGCAATAGCCACCGTATTACTGGCACAAAAGGCAAGGCAAGAAGCAAGTGAGCTGTAAGCCCTTCCCTCCACTTCCTTCTGTAGCCTGGCCAAAGGTATAGACCCAATTGCCCCAAAACCATGAACAGGCTGTGGAGGTGGACGTATAAGCATACCGTCACTGCGGCCAAGTAAAGAAGCCAGCGCTTCAAACCCCCCTTCTCCAAGGCATTCAAGTGGAAGTTGAAAGCGAGCGTGCTCAGGAAAAGCCATAGGCCATACATCTTGCCTTCTTGGGAGTACCAGACCAAGTAGGGGGAAAAGCAAGAGAGGAGCATGGCAATAAGAGCCCAAGGGCCCGGGAGGAACCTCTTAGCCGCCCGGAAAATCAAGGGCAAAGATAGGACACCGAAAAGCAGGGAAAAATAGCGAAGTGCAAATTCCCCTTTCCCTGCCAAGCTGAGCCATCCCTTGAGCAAAAGGTAGTAAAGAGGCCCGTTCCAACCTGGCCGGACAAAATACCCTAACACCTCTTTGAGCGGTGCC
>CAZPWR010000087.1:0-4630 GCA_964590555.1 uncultured Anaerolineae bacterium
CCTTAAGGGCTTCTTCCACCCGCTGTTTTTCGCGCGCCACGTCCAGCGGTTCCTGGTCCCGGGGGCTGGCGACCATCCCCAGGATGCGCAGGGGTAAGGTCACGGTCAACGGCTGGATTGGCTGGGGCAATTCCAAGTAACGGACAATAGGCGTATAGCGAGAAAGGCCCAGGTATTCAGCCTGGCGCGGGTCATAGAGGAACTCCCAGGGCAGTGCGGCCAGTTCAGGCGGCTGGATGCGGAGTTTCAACCGCAGTCCTTTCCCTTGGCGCTTCGCTTCCTGCAGACTCACATCGTAACGGCTGCGGATTTCACCGCTGAAAAGCGCCTCAAACAGGTCTCGGCCGAAGTTCTGCACGGCTTGCTCTTCTGGGGAGAGCACTTTGCGGCGCGGTCCACCGGAGCGCAGGAGTGCGATTTGCAGGTCCTTCAATCGGTTCTGAAGTGCCAGTTCGTCGTAGGGGAAACGCATCACCCCGCGCACCTCGCCCGCTGGTGAGCGGATGACGGCTACAGGGTACTCGCGCCCCTTGCCAGGGCCGATTTCCAGTTCAAAATCCAGATACTCCAAAAGTTCCATTTGAGTACTCCAAGGACATTGCTATTAATTGCACCCCGCCATTCTATCATTTTCAGTGCAGGCAGCATAGGATAGCGCTGTTATTGAATCAGGGCAGTTCAGACTTTATTGTTAATGTGATTGGGCTTGTCGCCCCACTTGTGATTATCGTGGAAACCATACAATTGATTGCGAACTTTTCATTATAAATTATGCCGCAATAAGCGTCACCTGTCAAAAAAGAGTTGAGCTTGTATAGGTCTAAGTCTCGCCTGGCCGTAAAAGACCAAATTCAGGCAAAGGATGGACACTAAAGCCCCCCGCTTTTCCGAAAATCTACCGGGTGAAAGAAGGCGTTTACAGCACCCTTCGCACCTTTAGCCAGGTCGTTTACGGCTTGGCCCACTGGCTAAGGGCTGGAAGCGGAGATGATGATTTCCCCGGCCTCAAGCAAATCCCCCTCAAATCTATCGCCTCGCAGGATCGGAAGCCATTCCCATTTTCCGAAGCGATGAAGCCCTACAAGGAGCTTGTACCGGCCAGGAGAAATGTCCTCAGGAAGGCGAATCCGGTGCTTAGAGGGAATGAGAACTTGCCCAGGCCAGCGGTCCGTAGTATCGCGGCCTGCTGTTGGGGAGCCGTCTTTGTACCAAACCACGTGGCCGCTTTCGTCCACAAGACGCATGTAGAGCCAATAATGCTCTTTGGGAGGAGAAAAGGTCCGCCACAAGAGTTTTATCTCCCTCACTTCCCCAGGAAACCACAGCTCAGGCCCCAGCTCTATGCTCTGAAGGGCTATGCTTTCCCCAAACCTCGCTATAGGGGGGGCGTCATTCCGAACAGGGATGTAAGGAGGCGGAGCATGGACAGGGCGGATGAAAAGCCATGGGTAGAGGAAGGCCAGAAGGCCGAGAATGAAAGTGACCCCGCTCAGCAAGCCTTTACCCCATTGCCTTAAGCCCGCAGCCACAAAGAGGGAGATGACAGGAAGGGCAGGGTAGAGGAGGCGAGCTTGGTCCGTCCCAAGCACGGTCGCTGTCCACTTCAAAAGCCCTGCTATTACTCCAGCCGCATAAAGGGCCATGACCAACCAGTAGGCTGGCTGTGCGCCCAGGGGCTTCCCCTTAACCCAACCAAGGACAGCCGCAATGGGGATTAAGCCCAAAAGCCAATAAAGCCAACCCGGAAGGCTTATCCCTATCCAAGCCAGCCACCAAGAGCGATACAGCCCCTTGGCTAACCACGCTAAATCCCCCCACCCCAAAGGAGAAGTGCGGAGGGCATTGGTTTGGAGGACGAGCTCCCAGCCCAAGGGGTCGCCGTAGAGGAGCAGGTTGCGGATGAACCACCAGCCTGCGGCTAAGAGCATTCCGCCTGCTAAGAGGGAAAGGTAAAAAACCCACTTCCAAATTGCCTTCTGACCTGAATCAAAGGCAAGCTTGAGGGTGAGGAGGCCAAGGGGCAAGCCGAGGGCCAGAAGGCTAACCTTGCTCAGAATCCCCAATCCCCAGAGCAGGCCCAAACAGAAGGAGAAAAGCCCCGGCCTCTTTACTTTGCGGGTGAAACCAAGGCCGGCCAGGAGGAGTGCTACCGCACTCAGGGCCGAGGCCAGGTTATCGTTGTTGGCCACACCGCTTATGAAGAGGAAACCGCCGGTTAAGGCCGTAAGGGCTGCTGCCCCAAGCCCTACCGTCGGGTCATCAGGGTAAAGGAGGAGGCCAAGCCGGTAGATGGCCCACAAAGTCACAGCTCCGCAGGCCATGGAAAGAAGCCGGACAAGCCACCACGCTTTTGCCCAGCCAGCAAAAGGGAAAAACTCATCGGAGGTGTGGAGGAGCAGGTTCTTCGGTGCCAATGGGTCGCTTATGTCGTAATCGGAATTGGCTATGATGGCGAAGCGGCTGAGGTCAAAAAGAGAAGCTAAGGTTGCCCCGAGGATGTAGTAGAGGGGTGGCTGGAAGGCCTCGTGCTCCTCAGCCCCTGGCAAATTAACATTCCTCACGATGTAAACCATCACCGAAAAGTGGGGAGCCTCATCGGGGGCCTCCCCCAGCGGTATTGAGGCCGAGTAAAGGAAGGCGAGGGCAAAGTAAATGGCCAAGAGCAAACGGAAAAGCTTGCGGTGGCTCATCGCTCTCCCAGCCTTACATTCTTAAGCAATATCCTGTTCCCAGGGAAACTTGCCCCAACGACCTGCAGGTTTCGGACTTCGGGGAAACGGTAAAGCCCGACCCCGATGGCGTAATCTCCGGGCTTGGCATCCACCGGAATTACTACCGGGTGGGAATCAATCACAATCTCCCCAGGAAGCCAGCGGGTCGTGGGGGTAAATCCTCCGACGGGGTCACCATCGTGCTGGGCGATTAACCTTCCGGTAGCGGGGTCAAAGATGTGCACGAAGGCTTTGTAGTTTTCGTCCATGCTCTCAAGGCAAAGCCAGTAAAGGGTGACCTCAAACCGAGAGCCTGGAAGGATTGAATCGGGGGCGGAGTAGCCTAAGAGCAGGACCTTGTTCTCCAGGTTGTAGGATGCTGGGGAAGGGTAGAACGGAGGTCGGAAAGGGTAAAGGGCTAAGAGGAGCAGGATGATTCCCACTCCCGAGGCAATCCCTTTCAGCGCTCCCGGCGATTCGCGGTAAATCCAGAGCAGGATGGCCAAAGCGGAAAGCAGGCTTACGGATAAAGCCCAACGGCGCAAAGGCGTATCTCCGAACGAGATTTTAAGGGAGTGCTTGCCGGCTGGGACCTCCCAGGATAAAAGGCCCAGTGGGCCTAAAGGCTCCGGCACAACCTCTTTCCCGTCCACGAAGACTTTCCAGCCAGGAAAATAGAACTGATGCCAGACAAGACGGATAGCTTCGGGAGTTTCTACTTCCCATCGGGAGTCAAGGAGGCGCTGGGGGCCAGGGATAAGCCTGGGGATGACCCTCAAAGCCTCGTATTCAGGCTCACCTTGAAAGCGAGGGAGAGGGACAGCCGTCCGGTCAACCTTAACCCAGACGGGGACAAATTCTGCCGTCCACGTAGCTCCAATCTGCCGATTTTGGAAGTCGGTCTCCCACATTGAAAAGGCCTTAAGATCGTAAGGGGTAAGGGGCATGGGCTTAAGCGGGAGGCTGAGAGAAGCTGCTGGAATCGCCAGCAAGACCGGTAAAGCCCAAACTGGCCCTGGTATCCCCAAAGCCTTTTGCCAGCGGAGGAAGAAGAGGGCTAATCCGCCTCCCAGGAGCGAGGAGGAAAAGGCCGTAAGGAAAAGGAAGCGCCAAGGATACTGCAAGGAATCAAGCCATCTTTCTAACGCATGCCACACGGAAAGCGAGCCTTCCCAGCGCATGAAGAGGCTAAGCGCCAGGACCAAAAGGAGGATTAGCGTAAAGGCTAAATCCTTTCCCCTCTTCCAAATCAAAAAAACAGCGCCGCCTAAGGCCAAAAGGAGGAAGACCAGCGGGATGGGATGAATGGCTACAGTGCCGGCTGGAGTGTAGGGGTAGAAAAAGTGGGGCTTAAATAGCGTTGCCAAGCTCAAAAGATGCTTTTCATATCCCCTGCTTATGCCAGCTACTCCGATGAAGACATAACCCATCTCCCCTATGGCCGGAAGCCAGTAGAAAGAGGCAAGGCCAGTCCCAAGGGCGAGGGAGAAGACGAGCTTAACGACGCCTTTTGCACTAAGCTTCTTGGCCAGAACCAGGGCCAGGAACCAGAGGAAAAGCAGAGGGGCTGTGAGGATAACCGAAAGGTTATGGGTAAGCACGAGGCCAGCCCAGGCTAAGGCTCCAAGCAGAAAATACCCCCTGAGCCAGCTCCACAAGATTAGCGGAGGGAAAACGAAAGCCAAGGCTTCCGGTATGGCCCCCCTGGTGTAGACATCGGCGAGGTGATAAGGGAAGAAGGTGTAGAGGAGCGAAGCCACGAAACCGGCCTCTTCACCCCACAGCTCTCGCCCCAAAAGATACATCCCCCAGGCCGAAGCCACGAAGCTTAGAGCAATGAGGATTTTCATCGCTAAAATGGGGTTGCGGACGAGCAGATGGATTAAGAAGGCCAAGTAGTAGGTTAAAGGGGCATAGAA
>CAZPWR010000088.1:0-2269 GCA_964590555.1 uncultured Anaerolineae bacterium
TGGCTACCGGTAGGAATGGAGATAATCATCTTGCCTGTTTCCGGGGTCTACCACACGGTGAAAGCTGGAGATACGGTGGAGAAGTTGGCCAAGGAGTACAAGGTGGACCCATCGGCAATAATAAATTACCCTCTCAACAACCTAAAGCCCCCTTATGAGCTGACCCCAGGACAGAAGCTCATCATCCCAGGCGGGGAAAAGCCTTACAAGCCTAAAATTGTGCGGCATTACACTGGGCCAATTCCTCCGGGTGCAGCTAAAGGGACTGGAAGGTTCTCCTGGCCCATTGACGGCGCGGTGTACATAACCCAATACTACTGGCGGCTCCACCGAGCTATAGACATCGGCGTGCCGGAGGGAACCCCTATCTATGCCGCTGACTCCGGGTTCGTGGTCTACGCTGGCTGGAACGACCAGGGCTACGGCAAGCTGGTGATAATAGACCACCGCAATGGCTTCATGACTTATTACGCTCACTTGAGCGTGGTTAAAGTTGACGTAGGCATGTCAGTGCACAAGGGCCAGATAATAGGCCTTTCCGGGAACACTGGGAAAAGCACTGGCCCTCACTTGCACTTTGAGATAAGGCTCAACGGTGTTCCACGCAATCCCTTAGGCTTCTTGCCCTAAAAGGCTACTACTTGCGTTCCGCCCCCTTATGAATTATACTCCTGCCGAAAAGCTTTGCAGGAGGGTATACCATGTGCGAGGCGAAGGCGTTTCTCGTAACCGGCGACCAAGAGGAAGAAATTATGCGTGATGTGGTCCTGGTCCAGCCCGAAGATGATAGTTTCATCCTCATTAACCTATTGGGGGAGCAGAAGTTGGTCCGTGGAAGCATAAAGCGCATTGACTTCCTCAAGCACACCATCGTCCTGGAGAAGAAGTAAGCTCAGGCATGGAAGACCTTAGGGACTTCATCGCTTTGCTGGAAGAAGCGGGCGAACTGGCCCGCATAAAGGTTCCGGTTTCTCGCGAGTTGGAAATCACCGAGATAACCGATAGGGTTTGCAAAGGGCCGCCTCAGCTCAACCGGGCCCTCCTTTTTGAAAAAGTTGAAGGATTCTCAATCCCCGTTGTAACCAACCTCTTCGGCAACGAGCGCCGCATGGCCATGGCCCTGCGGGTCCAAAGCTTGAAGGAGCTTGAGGAAAAACTGAGCAATCTCCTGTCTCCGCAACTCCCCTCATCCTTAGCTGAAGCTTTTAGACGAGGGAAAGAACTGGCAGGAGCGCTCAAATCCATCGCTCCGCGCCCTAAAATCCTCAGGAAAAAAGCGCCTTGCCAGGAGGTAATCCGAAAGGGCAAAGAAGCAAGCCTCTTGGATTTGCCTATCCTCAAATGCTGGCCTAAAGATGCTGGCTATTACATAACCTTGCCTCAGGTGATAACCCTGGACCCTGTCACTGGCCGAAGGAACGTAGGGATGTACCGGCTTCAGGTTGTAGGCGAGCGAACACTTTTGGTCCATTGGCAACGCCACAAAGGTGGCGCGGAGCATTCCCGGAAAGCTTTGGATAAAGGCTTGGACCAGATTCCGGCAGCGATTGTCTTGGGAGGAGACCCGGCGGCTATCTGGTGCGCGTCCGCTCCTTTGCCTCAGGATGTAGATGAGTACCTCCTTGCCGGCTGGCTCAGGGGAAAGCCTTTAGAGCTGGCCCCTTGCCTCACTCAGCCTTTGGAAGTTCCAGCCCATGCCGAAATCGTGATAGAGGGGTTTGTAGACCTCAGAGATTTGCGCCAAGAGGGGCCGTTCGGTGACCACACCGGCTACTATACTCCACCCGAACCTTTCCCTACTTTCCACGTGACGGCCATAACTTCACGCCAGGACCCGATTTACCCGGCCACAGTCGTGGGTGTGCCCCCAATGGAAGATTACTGGATGGGGCAGGCTACTGAGAGGCTATTCCTGCCCCTAATCCGCCTCGCCCTACCGGAGGTGGTGGACTTACACATGCCCGCAGCTGGCGTTTTCCACAACCTTGTCCTTGTCTCTATCCGCAAGCGCTACCCTGGCCATGCCCGAAAGGTAATCTTCGGACTGTGGGGCATGGGGCTCATGACGCTGGCTAAGGCTATCGTAGTGGTGGATGAATGGGTGGATGTCCGCAACTTGGAGGAAGTGGCCTGGTATGCCTTGGGGAATGTGGACTGGAAGAGGGATGTGGTCATTGTGGAAGGGCCGGTGGACCAACTGGACCATGCTGCCTCTCAGCCTTGTTTCGGGGGGAAGATTGGGGTAGATGCTACGGCGAAGCTTCCAGAA
>CAZPWR010000089.1:0-1851 GCA_964590555.1 uncultured Anaerolineae bacterium
AATCTTCTCTCAGCATTATCTCCCCTAAGCGGTCTGCTTCCGCTTTCCAATCGGGGTCAATTTCCGTTTCCTCCTCCATCGGCCCCAAAATCTCGGAAAACTTTTCCGCCAAAAGCCCCCAAAGCTCATCCCTCGGAGGGCTGTAACCAAGCTCTCGCTTGATGGTGCTAAGGTTATCCTGGAGGGTTTTGTAGAGTTTGTCCCGGAACTTCTCATCGGGTACTTTGAGGACCCGCACCATCATATCGTAGTTGAAGTCAACGATTAGATTGCCCACAAAGACCACAAAATCGCCAATCTCAGCCACCCCTGTGCCCGAGATTTTGCGGTTGTTAGCGATTATGTCATTTACAGGCTTGTATTGGGCCGGGATGCCTATGGCCCTGTACGCAGCTATAGGAGCCTGGAGGAAGCGACGGTAGAATTCTTCCCGGCCTGCTGGGACCAATGGGTGATCCTTGCGAATCACAAGCTGCCAGAATAGCTGGTCCCCATCCAAGTAAACGGCTCCTCCCCCAACCTCTCGCCGGAAAACGGGGATGCCATGCTCCTTACAGTAAGCCAAGTCCACTTCTTGCTCCGCATCCTGGAAATAGCCGATACAGACGTAAGGGGAAGCTGGGGAGCATAGGATTAGCCCTTCGCGCTTAAGCCTTGGGAGAGCATGGTAAAGCAGCTGGGAGTAATGCCAGGGTACGGTACCAAGGCGGTACAACTTCATCATTATCATTTGCCTCCTTTGAGGACTGCCTTGTACTTTTCAGCCTCAGCTTCAATAAAAGCCTTGAACTCAGGGGAATCAGCACGCATCAGATTAGCAAGCTCAGCCGGGTTGGACATCTCAATTTTCACAAGCCAGCCCTGGTCAAACGGCGACTTGTTTATGAGCGTAGGTTCCCGCTCCAGTTCTTCGTTAACGGCCACGATTTTGCCGCTGACAATGGCCGGGATTCGGCCAACCCATTTTCCGGATTCAATGGACATGAAGGTTTGGCCTTGGGTTACTGATTTGCCAACAGGGGGTATCTCAACGTAAACGATTTCTTTTGCCAGCTTCTGGCCGAAATCGGTAAGGCCCTGGGTGACTATGTTCCCCTCCACGCGGCCCCAGCTGTGCTTGGAATCGTAGTAGAGGTCATCTGGGAACTCGAAGCCTACTATCTGCATGGCGCTTTCCCTCCCCATCTTAGTCTAAGCGGGCTTTATTATATACCGCCCTCAAGTTTTGTCAAAGGGTTAGTGCTTTTGTGCTTTTGAGGAGGTCCAGGGAACGCAAACCCTCAGCAAACGAGGTGAGCAAAGGCTGAAGAGTAGTTTCCACACCTACTTAGCCCTGTAAAAATCCACTGCCGTCGCCAAGACCCACAGGATGTCGCAGGGGATGTAGTCAAGCCGGTAGCCGCACCGAAGACCAGTGTCACGAGGCCCTGGAGCACCGCGGCTGAGTCGGAGTAGATGATCCCCCGCTAGCGCTCTATCAGCGTCCAGAGCGCCCACATCACAAGGTAAAGGGTAAAAGAACGCAGATAATGTAGGTGAGTGTGGATGGCTTTAACTTTGTTTTTTAAAGTATTTCGGGGGGACATGTTTCAGCACAATCGGCTCCAGCAAGTCCAGATGCTGAAGATTGATGAAATAGTGACAATTCTCCACCAGACGCTGGAAATCCCGCCTGCGGGCCAGCCAGCCACCCCCATCGGCGAAGTTGACAAAGACCCGGTTCTCCAGATTGCGGCTGTTGGAGCGGCAGATGGCTTCGTACGCCATCTCCATATCCCGGACCTTGGTGCTCTGGCCGCTGCTGGTGGTCTCCTGAAAAGAGCACATCAGAACCACCCAGGGATCATCCAG
>CAZPWR010000090.1:0-2089 GCA_964590555.1 uncultured Anaerolineae bacterium
GCAAAGGCGAAGAGAGTTAAGTAACCGCCAGCTTTCCCCCAGTTTGCCCAAGGCAAGAAGGCAGAGCTGAGCGCCAAAATCCCAGCCCCCATGACCGCAGAGCAAAGGGTAGGGGGTGAAAAGAGGGCCATGAGCCCGCAGCCAAGCATCGCAGCAGCAGAAGTTTCAGACCTCCCCCCAAAGGCAAGCGTCAGGATTGCCAGGCCAAAGGCCAGAAAACCTTTGCGCCCCGGAACCCTCAAGCCGGCTAAGGCAAAAGCCAATGCTCCGAGGGTTGCTAAAGCTATTCCCATTCCCCTTTCTCCGCAAAGGGCGGAAGCTTGAAAGGCTCTTCCTGAGCCCAGTGAACTTTAACCTTAGCCTCGGCTTGGATGAACCCGAAAAGCCTGCCCGCCGGCAAGGTAAGCCAAAGCAAAAGAGCGATAGCCATGAGCAGAAAGCCTAACATGGCTGGCCAGAGCGAAATAACCCGCATAAGCCTGAGTTGAACGGAAGCCATGGGAATAATCTCCACCTTAACTTTTCCCAAGTCCAGTGCTTCGGGTTCAGCCACTTCAAGGCTGAGGTCGGGCTTCTCCGCGCCTTCCTTGAAAACCTCAAAGAGGAAATGGTTCTCCGACTTTGGGGTGAGGATGAGCCTGAGGATTAGGCGGTAGTCCGGCAGGAATACGTACCTTTCCTCGTTGGGCATTAGGAAGGGGATGGCAAGCTCTCCCGAATACTGCTTGCCTCCGGGGTAAAGGACGAAGCGCTCCTCGTTTGAAGCCTTCAACTTTAAAGCAGGGCCTCGCCCTACCGGCAAGGCCAAGTTGAAGCCTGCCCAAAGTGGTCTTCCGGGGGCCAGGTGCCCCGACTTCACCGGCTTCCCACTTGAAAGGATGGTGCCTCTGCCCTCAAACCCTTCCGAAGACAATTCTTCCAGCCGGAAGGAAACTTCAGTCCCTTCCAAGCTCAACTCGTCCCCCGGAACCATGAACGATTGGGTTGCCTTATCGGTTAGAGGGGCAAGGAGAAAGCTCAAGATCGCCACAAAAGCCCCACCATAAAACAGCAGCTTGAGGAGCGGCAGGGGGATTAGCCCCGAGGCTTCAAAGTAGAAGCGAGTCCGCTCCCGGTATACCCTTGCTCTGTAAAAGGGCGGGGCCAGGGAAGAGTAAAGCATTGCTGCCGCCTCCTTTGGAGGAAAAGGGACAACCAAAGTGCGGAAGTTTCCCACCCTCTCCAGCAACTGGCGTGGGGAAAGCTTCCGGGTCTTGGCCCAGTAAGCGGCCTCTTCAGCTATGCGGATTGAAAGGTAAACAAGCCATAATCCGCCAAAGATTCGCAGTGCTATAGGGGCAAATTTGGGGAAAAGGAAAGCAAAAGCTGAAATGAAAAGCAAAACTACGCCCGTAGAGGCCCGGTTGATGAAATCCCAAATGTAGCGGGTAGGATCGTTCAAAGGCATTAAACTCTTGTCACATATTCCCCAGTGCGGGTATCAACTCGGACCACATCTCCCACGTTGATGAAAAGTGGCACTTGAATTACAAGACCTGTTTCCAGCTTGGCCGGCTTAGTGGCCCCTTGAGCTGTATCTCCCCGCACCCCTGGCTCCGTCTCCACCACCTTGAGGTCTACCGTTACCGGGAGCTCAACCTCAATAGGCTCATCCTCGTAGAACGATAGCTCTAAAGTCAAGCCCTCTACAAGGTACTTGACGGCATCGCCTAAAGCTTCGGCTCTAACAGCAGGCTGCTCGTAGGTTTCCAAGTCCATGAAATAGTAGATGTCACCTTCCCTGTAGAGGAATTGGACTGTGCGGTTCTCCAGTTCCACATCTTCAACTTCATCGCCCGAAAGGAAAGTGTGGTCAATAATTGCGCCGGTCCGCAAGTTGCGGAGCTTAGTCCTTATGAAAGCATTTCCTCTTCCGGGCTTGTGGTGCTGATATTCCAGAACTCTGTAGATTTCTCCGTCCAGCTTTATAACCGTTCCCCTCCTGAGAGCGGTTACCGGAATCACCCCCAACCTCCATTAGCAGAATTCGCTTAATATTATAGCCATCGGGGTAAAGAAGCGCAACTTCTCGCGCCCCCCCCCCCCCCCC
>CAZPWR010000091.1:0-1887 GCA_964590555.1 uncultured Anaerolineae bacterium
GAGAGCAGGCTTAAGGACTCGCGCGGCCTCGGTCACCACCTGGGCAATATCCTCCCTCAGGAATGGCTCGCCACCGCTGCATGTGAGGTAATAGAGGGGAGGGGGAGGGGCAAGGCGGGGGGAAAATTCCTTCCCCTCCTCCAAGCCGAACTCCTTTGCCGAGCGTTCCCAAACTCGGCAGGGTGAGCAGCGCGAGTTACACCGGTAAGTGAGGCTTATCACCAAACTAAACGGCAAAAGTTTTGGCTTGCCTATAGCTCGGAATAGGGGATAGAGGGCTAAGCCCAGCATCATCCAACCCTCAGGATAAGGCCTTTTAGGTATTCACCCTCCGGGAAATTTAGGGAGAATGGGTGGTCCCTGGCCTGGCTCATTTTCCCTATGACTTGAACCTCCCTTCCAGCGTCCAGGGCAGCCCAGAAGACGGCCTTCTGGAAGAGCTCCGGGGGAACGAGGCCAGAACAGGAGAAGGTAAAAAGTATCCCGCCAGGCCTCAATAACCCCATGGCCATAAGATTTATGTCCTTATAACCCCTCACTGCATCGTCTCCCTGCTCCTTTGAGTGGGCAAACTTGGGAGGGTCTAAGATTATTAGGTCAAAAAGCCTACCCTCTTGCCGCCATTTCCTCAAGACCTCAAACACATCGCCCCTAACAAAGTCCTCATCTCGGACGGGGAAGCCGTTCAGTTCCACGTTGGCCTTAGCCATTTCCAGCGCTTCCTCTGAAGAATCCACGTGCACCACGCGCTTTGCTCCGCCTGAAAGGGCATAGACCCCAAAAGCCCCGGTGTAGGAGAACGCATCAAGCACTTCTTTGCCTAAAGCGAACCCTTTCACCCTGAGACGATTCTCCCTCTGGTCCAAGTAAAAGCCCGTCTTGTGCCCCCTTTTGACATCAACCCAGAACTTAAGCCCATTTTCCCTTATCTCCAGCCGGTCTGGAGGTTCTTCCCCCCGCAATAGACCGGCCACCGGCTCAAGCCCTTCCTTCAGCCGGACATCCACATCGCTCCGCTCGTATATTCCCTTAGGCTTCAAAAGTTCCCAGAGTAGTTCGGTGATGGTCTCCTTCCACCGCTCAATCCCCAGGGTGAGGAATTGGACAACCAAATATTGGCCGTATTGGTCCACCACCAGGCCCGGCAATCCGTCGGATTCGGCGTTAACAAGGCGAACGGATTCAGTGTGGCCTGGGAGGAAAAGGCCTTCCCTGGCCTTAATGGCTATCTCCAGCCTCCTCCGCCAGAAGGCGGAATCTACCTCCTCCTCTTGCCAGGTTAGGATGCGGACAGTTATTTGGGAGCGAGTGTTGATGTAGCCCCGGGCCAGGAACTTGCCCTTCGCATCCACCACATCCACTACGTCTCCATCTTGGAAGGGCTCCTCAACTCTTTTTATCGCTCCGGAAAATATCCAAGGGTGCCGGCGAAGGAGGGATTTCTCCTTGCCTTTCTTGAGGACTACTTTAGCCAAAGCCTATTTCCTCCAGAAACCGCAGGAATTTATCGGCCAGGGTATCCCATGAGAAGAGGCTGAGGAGCCTTTCCCGGCCTCTTGCTCCCATCTCTTGAGCTTTATCCTCATCCCTCAGGAGCATCACCACTTTTTCTGCAAACTCCTCGTGTTGGCCGCTTTCCACCGCAAGTTCAGGCAGCACGTAGGAAGAGGCTTCGCCAACAGCCTCGGCCACTACCGGCAGGGCCATGCCCACAAGCTCGGCCAGCCCTGCTGGGCACCTTGCTCGCTTGGGTATGGTGCTGCGGGGGGGGCGGGGGGTGGTGGCGAGGCCTCTTCCTACGTGCTGCCTGGACTTGCGGTGGAAAGCGGCCAACACGAGGAGTTTGCAGAAAAAGTGGTGATGCTCCTGAGGGATGAGGATAAAGCT
>CAZPWR010000092.1:0-9989 GCA_964590555.1 uncultured Anaerolineae bacterium
CCGAACTGCCCTATGCCCTTCTCCACCATCAACCCCATCTGCTCCCTCATCAAATCTACGAACTCTGCTGCCAACCTGGAAGCTTGCTTCTCTTCCATTGCCAGGCCTTCTATCAAAAGCCTGCGGGCGATTAGCCCTTCCACTCTCTCCCGCTCCACGAGGCCACCAGGGCGGTTCTCGTGCATCCAGAAGGCTACTGGCCCCAGCACCCGCACCACTTCCCTTGCATCTAACCTTCTGTCACCTAACCACAGCTCTATCGGCTTCCCAGAGAGGCTACGGGCCAGGTTCCAGCTTTCGGCTAAAGCCTCAACGCAGAGGCGGTAAAGTTCCACCCGCTGCTGAGGGAGGCGAGTGCCTTGGTGGTGGATGAGGGCCAGGATGGTAAGGAGCAGAGGGTTAGTCGCCAGCCGTTCAATGGCCGGATGGCTGGTCACAGCTTGAAATAAGTCCCTGGCTCGCTCCTGAATGCGCCTTTCAACTTCCGGTGGGAAATCTGGCCACCCATCATCCCCTAAGGGATAATTAAGGGTGACCGCCTCATAGGCTTTTGCCCAGTTATAGGCAAAGTCCTTTATTTGCTCTTCATCAAAGGGCGCAATGATAAGTGCAGTGAAATCGTCGGACAAGGGTGCGGAATCGTAACCAGCAATACGGGAAGTGACGATGAAGCGGCTGAGTGGGTAACGGCGAGCCAGCTCTTCCACCTCATTGACTATCTCCTTCCGCTCCTCCAGGGTCAAAACCTCATCTAAACCATCCAGTAGCACAATAGCCCGCCCTTTCTCCAGTTCCGAGGCAAAAAGAGGCCCAAGGTCCGGCAAGCCTTGCTCTTGGAAACGCCGAACGATGAAATCAAGGAGTTTGAGAGGTTCTTTATTTTTAAGTCGGGCCAGAGCGTATTCAGCGATAGGGATGAGGATGGGGAAGCGTTCTTCTTCCCTTTTGCCCAGGGCAAAAGTGAGGGCCAGATGCTTGAGGAAAGTGCTCTTCCCGCTGCCAGGATCACCAAGTATCACAAGATGCTTGTATTCTTTCCAAGCTTCTTCCAATGGGATGCGCTGTTCCTCCAATAGAGTGCCCAGTTTTAATGGTGCGATGATTCTTTTGGGCGGCCTGCGCTTTTCTTCCGACTTTCTCATTATGCTCATAAGAGGGACAAAGAGCTGGTCCAAGGGGAAACGGACGATGTTGCGCACTTGCATTATTCCTCTGAAATCCAGCCAGCGGTAAGAGGCGATGATGAAATCCAAGTAGCGTTTGCGTAGCTCTTCCAGCTCCTTTTCCCCGCTCAGGCGGAGGACGGCCAAAGCCTTTTCCCTTTCCACTTCATCTTCGGGCAAGCCAAGGGTGTGAACGCTTTGGACCATAGCCCAGAAGTCAGGGGCATAGCGGGGTAATTCTTCAAGGGCTTGGCCTGAAAGCCATATAACCAGGCTGCACCCGCTAAGCCCTATTTTATCCCTCCCCAAGTTAAGGATGCGATAAGCTTCCCAGCGGGCTGAATCTTCAAGCTTCTCCAAACCTAAGGCAAAAACAACCTTTTTCTCCCCATTGCCTAAGGAAAGGAGGTCGCTGGGGAGGTCAAGGTGCTCAGGTGAAAAGTGCCTTCTTTCCACTTTGTATTTGGAGCGGCGTTCCAGTTCTTCGGCCAGGCTATCTATGTGCTCAGGCCTTTCAACTTTGGCTATTATGATGGAAGCGCCAGGCAAGGAAATGCGCCTGGCCATGCGCTCCAGTTCGCTTTCCAATTCCCCCAATACCTCTTCCATCCTCACAGCTTTCCGCCTCCCCCTTCAAATGTTACCACAAAACCGAATGCACATCAAACCATATATCGCCTTCTTCGTCAATGTAGCTCAAGACAAAATTGCTCATAATAAGCACATCGCAAAGGGGGTCATCAGTGCGTTGCTTGGTAGAAGCTACCTCTTCTAAGACCTTGCGATAAGAAGGGGTAAGGGCAGCTTCATATTTGCGGCGGAAATCAGCCACAGCTCTTTTGGCAATAGCTTTATCTTTATCTATACGTTTCTCCCCTGCTATATCGGCAATCAAGGCTGCCTCGTTGATTAAGAATATGAGGTCCCGCACTACTCCACCGCTTTTTCCGATAAGCAAATCAAGCGCTTGAGAATGGATGACCTCTTCGGGCTCATAGCCAAGGGACTTGAGGCGATTGTGCACTATAAGGCGCATCTTTTCGTAGCCCTTATCAAAACGCTTACGATTTCGGTCATGAACCATAATGTTGGGAAGTTCAATTACGTGGAAGCGGTTCCGCACGGGGGCAAAGGCCACATCATAGTAAAGGGGCATAGGGCCTACATAAACTGCACGGCATGGGACAGTTGCCAAGTAAGGGTTCTCCAAGAAATTAAGCTTAATGAGCTCTAAATCTTCGCACTTGTCAAGCCCATCAACAAGCAATATCAGCCATTTGTTAGCCTTTCTGGCCTTCCTTTCCACTTCCTCAATTAACTCATTTACCGCTTCAGCCAGCTTCGTGATTTGAGGTTGAACTTCGCGTTTGCGTACCAATTCCACACTTGTCCCTAAAGTGAAGGGGAAAGCCTTAAGGAAAAGTTGGGCCGGAGGGAGAAGCGAAGTCACAATATTTTTAAACAGTTCCTCCAAGCTTAAGGAGAAACTTTTAATCTCGGTTCGGACCAAAGTGGTAATAGATTCCTCAAGTTTCTGGATAAACTCGTGCCCAGGCTTATCGGGCAATTCATCGCAAGCGGCCTTGTAGGTAGCTACACCAATCAAGAAAAGGACTTCTATGGGGTTGACCTTTGATATATCAAGGTTGTAATCCAAGGGGAGGTAGACCACGAAGTAGTTTCCAGATTTGCGCAATTCAGAGGCAAGCTTGCTAAGCTCAGTGGTCTTGCCGCTTGAGCGATGGCCTACAAGGACATATCGTGCGGGAAGCCTATTGGGGTCAAGGCGTTTGAGCAAATCCTTGTAGCAGCTTCTCGGCCGTTCTACATACCATTGGTCAAGCTTCTCCACTATGGGTTCATATGGGTAAAAGGCGTTCTGCACCTCAACCCAGTTCATCTTTTCACCTTACTCCGGCTCTATATCCCTTTCGCTATACAATTTCTTCAGCTCATTCACGCTGAGGCTTTTAATCTTTTTCATTTCTTCGTCAAATTTGCCCTCTTGGATTTCCCGGAGGCGTTCTTCCAAGTGTTTGGACCTTGGGGCAAGGTATTTCCCGTAGAGGCGACGGCAGAGGATGGCGATGTTGTATTGGGGTTCCTCGGCAGGGCAACGGGCCGAGCATAGCCCACACATTATGCAGTCAAAGGAGAGGTCAGCAACCCTGGCTATGTCGCCACGCATTGCCGCCGCCATGTATGCCCGCACATCCAGTTCCTGCGGGCAAGCTTTGGTGCAAGTCCCACAGCCAAGGCACCGCAGTACCTGGGGGTAAAGTTTGAAGATTGTCTCCGGCTCAGGCTTAAGTTGGTTTATGTCGTAGACGGCTTTCTCGGCAGGGAAGAAGGGGATCTGGGCTAAATACATCTCAGGCTGCACTACTGTCTGGCAAGCTAAGCCCACGTAGAGTTTGGGGTCGTTAGCGATGCGATATACGGTAGCGCATGCTCCGCAAAATCCTCCCCTGCACCCAACCCCACGGATTAGCTTGTATCCAGCGTACTCCATAGCTTTCATTATCGTAAGGCCAGCAGGAACTTCATAGCGCTTTCCCATTATGTAAATCGGTACCATTTCTTCGGCCATAGACTACACCTCCTTTTATGCTGACTAAAGGCCTCTGGTCAGCCTTGGCAGACCATAGCTTCAGCGCAGGCCCACGCCAGGCACCGTGTGCCTAAGAAATCAGAGCGCTCAACCCAAATCCACAAATTCATCCTCTTTAAATTCCGCTACTGGTGGTAGCTCTTCCAGGCTGTAGCCTGGCACGTAATTGAACAAAGCTTGAACTTTCTCCCCAACGGCAGCGAACAAAGTCCCCACATCAATTCCCATCGGGCAAGCCGATGTGCACATCCCGCACGCCACGCAAGAAGTCGCCATGTGGTTCATGCGGGTTAGGTGGAAGAGGATGAGGTCGGGGAGCATGGGCACAGCCCCTTTCCGCTCAGCCCAGGCCAGGTATTGGGAGGCGGTCCTATCAAATGTTTCGGTGCGGAAGACGCAGTCTGGGCAATAGCATATCGGGCAATTAACCATGCAGTTGTGGCAACGGATGCAAGTGGAAAAGTAAGAATGCAGGCCCTCAATCCCGCGGGCTTTCTCCAAGGTTTCCGCAAAGACCTCCTTCCGCTTCGCCGCCCTCCTTTCCCGCAGGGAAGAGATTACTTCCAGCCTTGAGGGTAGCTCCTCATCCTCCTCAAACCCAAGTCCTTTCAAAAGGTCTGGCTCCCCTTCCAGAACTATCGCTTCGTATGGGTCCAGCCCCAAAAGGCCTAAAGCGAGCTCAGGAGCATAGCCGCCATCGGTGGTAGGGGTGAAATGGACGCAAATTTCGCAAGCCTTGCGGAAGTGAAGCCCTTGGTGAGGAACGGCCTCGCCGGCCTTGAACTGCCGCAGGATGGCTTCTTCAAGGGCGGGGTTAGCAGAAGAGGCGTAATCCTTAAGCTCATAAGTGCCAAGGCAATCCATCCCCACCACAAAGACACTATCGCGGTCTATCTGGTGGAACTTGACCAGCTCCACGAAAGCCCTTTGCTCGCAAGGCCGGAGCAAAGCTCCTATCTTCCCAGCCCCGCCCCTTTTAGTGACGACGGAAAGGGCCCGCGCAATGTTTATGGGCATGACCGGGACAAATGGGGAAGCTTTTTCCAGAAGCCCCTCATCTCTTACCAAGGCATATGCGACACTGCTCCCGGATACCGGCACAAGCCAAGCTTTAACCACCCCTTCGTTCAGTAGGGATTTCAAGATTCCAACCACGGCCCCGCTTGGGTCGCCCTGAGTTCGGACAACAGATTTCATGGCAATTCTCCTTGGCTTTAGAAGATTGGGTTCTTCAATGGGCTGGGACCCTTGGCCTTAAGGTATTCCACCATCTCTTTGACTGTATCGGCAAATCTCTGACCCTCGCTGGCGCTTATCCACCGGAGCCAGACCCTGTCCTCCTCCAACCCCAGTTCCTTCAGGATTTCCTTCAGGATGGCAATCCGGCGGCGGGCTTTATAGTTGCCGTTGAGGTAATGGCAATCGCCAGGATGGCAGCCGGCAATCAATATGCCATCGGCCCCTTCCAAGAAAGCCCTAAGCACATAGATTGGGTCCAAGGCCCCTGTGCACATGAGCCTTATTACCCTTATGTTTGGCGGATACTGGATCCGAGAAGTCCCGGCCAGGTCAGCCCCGGAATAAGCGCACCAATTGCAGAGAAAGCCTACGATGCGAGGTTCAAATTCCATGCCCCTTTAAACCTCCCTCACATCCAGCACCTCCAGGATCAAGCTCCGGATAGCGCTCAGGAGTTTGTCCTTGTCCACATCCTCAACTTTTACTGTGACTATGCGGTTTGTGGGGTCCTCGCCTTTGAAAGTGCCTAAGGCGATTATGTTCCCGCCGAGCTCGGCAATCGTTCCAGTGAGAGAAGCCAAAACCCCCTTGGCTTCAGGGACCAGAAGGGTCAAGCGCAGCCCTTTCTCCCGGGCCCCAAGAAGCTCAAGGAAGACTTTGAAGATGTCGGTTTCGGTTATTATTCCCACAAGCTGATCGCCACGCATCACCGGAAGGGCCCCGATTTTGTTGTCAACCATTACTTTGGCCGCCTCTTCCAGCGGGGTGAACTCGGTAGTTGTTATCACGTTCCGGGTCATGACATCGCCCACGGTGAGTTTGGCCAAGAGGTATTGAAGTTCGTAGACGTTAAGGGCCTTCGCCGAGGAAGGGGAAGCGTAGAGCAAATCCTTCTCGGCGACAATCCCAACCAGCCGGTCGTTCTCGTCAAGGACAGGTAAACGGCGGATTTTCTCCCTCCTCATTATCTGCAAAGCCTCATGGATTGGGACCTCAGGCCTTACGGTTATTGGGTGACGGCTCATTCGGTCACGAACCAGCATAAAGCACCTCCTTTAGCGTATGTCCAAAACCTTTATTCCTTCCTGGGAAACTGCTTCTTTTAAAGCTTCCTGGGACATACCAGTCACTTTTAGCGTCACGGTCCTGGTGGTAAGGTCCTCCCCCCAGAATTGGCCCAAGCTTACAATGTTCCCACCGCGGGAAGCGATGGCTTTGGTTATGGAAGCCAAGACCCCTTTCCTCTCTGGGACCAGGAGGGTTATGCGAACTCCCTCTTCCCTGGCGGCCATCATCTCAGTGAAGACTTTGAAGAGGTCCGATTCCGTGATTATCCCCACCAGTTCCCCATCCTTGGTCACAGGCAGGCCACCGATTTTGTTATCGGCCATGAGGCGAGCGGCTTCTTCTATGGGCGCATTTTCGTCCACGGTGATGACGGGGGTCTTCATTATCTCTTTAACCCGGAGTTTGGAAAGCCAGTAGTGCATTTCTTGGATGGAAAGGGTTGTGGCCGGGGAAGGGGATGCGTAGAGGAGGTCTCTTTCGGTGACTATGCCCACAAGCTTCTTGCCCTCCATCACCGGAAGACGGCGAATCTTCTTTTCCCGCATTATTTGGAGGGCTTCTTGGACAGAGGTTTCCGGCGTTATGGTTATGACCGGCTTGCTCATCTTGTCTTTCACCAGCATGGACTACCTCCTTAAGAAATTTTAGCTGGCCAGGGCCGCATCTACCACGGCCATAAGGGCTCTCTTGTCAAAAGCCCTCATTTGGGTGGCCCCATTGGGACAGACCATGGCACATATCCCGCAGCCCCGGCAAAGCCCTTCATCAACTCTGGCCACCCTCGCTTCGTAATCCATATACCTGGCCTTGTAAGGGCAAGCCAAAACACAAAGCTCACAGGCACTGCAAAGCCTCTCATTGACCGTAGCGATGGTCTCAGGGAAGCCACGGAGTTGCTTGAGGTAAAGCGCAGCTTTAAAGGCTGCACCCCTGGCTTGCCCTATCACCTCCTCCATGAAGTGAGGCCCCTGCGCAAGCCCGCAGACAAATACCCCAGGCTCCGCAAGCTCAATGGGGCGCATCTTCGTGTGCTCTTCGGCAAAGAAGCCAAACTCATCAAGCTTGACTCCAAGCTTCTCCGCCAGCGAGGCATTATCGCTCGGCTCTATCCCCACGCTCAGGACCAGAAGGTCGGCTTCCAGCTTTACCTCGCCCGCAGTGGGCTCTTTCAAGCTGACTAAAAGCTTGTCTTCGCCGAGAGGCTCTACCTTGGGCTTGTTGTCCAAGGTGTAAGGGATGAAGATGACGCCTTTCTCCCTCGCTTTGGTGTAAAGCTCTTCGTATCGGCCAAAGGTGACGATGTCTCGGTAAAAGACGTAGATTTCAGCTTCGGGGTTGGCTTCCTTGAGGAGGATGGCATTCTTGACGGCGTTGTAGCAGCATACTCGGCTGCAATAGGGGTGCGTATCGTCGCGGGAGCCCACGCACTGAATCATGGCGATGCGGCGGAAGGATGGCGAGGATTCTTTCAGGAGTTTTTCCAGTTCAAGTTGGGTGAGGACGCGTGGATGGGTTCCCCTGAGGTATTGCCCGGTACTGGCTTCCCTACCGCCGGTAGCCAATATTATTGCCCCGCAGCGGATGGCTTCAGCCCCAGGGGATAGCTCTATGAGGTAGCCTCTCCCGTCTTTCTCCACCTTGGCCACCTCCGAGCCGAGGTGCAAGGTTATGAAGGGGTTGGATTTTACCCGTTCCACCAAGGTCTTGAGGGTTTCAGCGGGGTCAATTCCGTCCAACACCACCCTGGGGAGCCTGAGCAGCCCTCCCAGCTCTTCTTCTTTCTCAACCAAGTCCACCTTGTAGCCGAGCTCGGCCAAGGACAGGGCTGCGGTCATCCCGGCCAAGCCAGCTCCTATGACCACTGCCCTCTCTTCCGGCAGGAACGAATCGGCGGAGATTTTGGCCAGAAGCCTGGGGTAAAGGTAGAGGAGCCTGGCCAGTGCCATCCCCAAGAGGGCCTTGGCCTGCTGGGTTGCCTTAGCCTTGTCCCCCCGCAGCGGAGCTACTGCCCCTTCAAAGATTGGAACGATCTCGTAAGGGCCAAGGGAGCCGAGCTTCTGGTGCACTTCCAAAGTCGGGCGCAGCCCGCAGGGCACCACTACAAGGCGGTTCACACCCTCGGCCTTGGCTTTCTCCACAAGCTTGTCCCACACGTCAGACGAAGGCTCCAAAGCGTAGAACGAAGCCCCGTAGGCCGAAGAGACAAAAGCCCTGAGGGCATCAACGTCCAGCTCTCCGCTCAATTCAGGGCAAGAGATGAAGAAAACCCCAGGCCGCGGCTCGGCCTCAACGAGGTCGGGATAGGAAGTGAGGATGGGATAGGGCGAGGAGAAAGGCTGAGGAAGGATGGAGCGAGCGTAGGAAGCGGCCGCAGCCGCATCTACGACTGTATCGGGTATATCCATTGGGATGCGGGCAGCTCCGGCCACAAAGACCCCTTCACGGCTGGTTCTGTGAGGCTCATCGGGCTTAGTTACTGGGAAGCCCCATTTGTCCAGCTCAATCCCCAGCTTCTCAAGCCCTTTGGGTGCCCCGAACCCGACGGCTAAGACCACGAGGTCAAAAGCCTCCTCCCGGAAACTCCCGTCCTCAGCTACGTAACGGATGAGCAGGTCTTTTTCGGGGTGACGCTCAACCACGGAAGAGACCATGCTCCGGATGTAGCGGACTCCTGGGGTTTCCTGAACCCTGCGGATGTATTGCTCGTAGACCTTGCCAATTGGCCTCAAATCCATGTAGAACACGGAAACCTCCAGGTCGGGGTTGCGTCTCTTGGCCAAGTTAACCTGCTTAGCCGTGTACATGCAGCAGACCGAAGAGCAGTAGCCCTTACCGATGGCTGGGTCACGAGAGCCAACGCAGTGGATGAAAGCCATCTTCTTAACAGGCTTGCCATCGGAGGGGCGAAGGAGCCTTCCGTGAGTGGAACCGGAGAAGCTGACCATCCGCTCAAACTCAAGGCTTGTGAGAACGTTGGGGAAAATCCCGTAGCCGAACTCGGCCCTGTTGGCGGGGTCAAATGGCTCATATCCTGCCGCCACTACCACCGAAGCAACAGAAAGCTCCGAAGTCCTGGGCTGCATGTTGAGGTCAATGGCTTCAGTGGGGCAGACTTCAACGCATTTCCCGCAGCGTGTGCAGTAATCCATGTCAATTACGTAAGTTTGTGGTATACCCCTCAGATGCGGCTTATAGATAGCTTTCTGGGGGGATAGCCTGCCTTCGTAAGGGTGAGGGCGTTCCTCAGGGCAGACCTCGGCACAGCGGTTGCATAGGATGCATTTTTCTTCGTAGACGTAGCGAGGTTTGTGGAGGATTCTGACGGTGAAGGCACCGGCTTTGCCCTCCAAAGCCTCCACTTCGGCATAAGGGATGATGTGGACGTTGGGATGGCGAGCGCTTTCAAAAGTCGGGCAGAAGCGCGGGGAGGGATACGGCTCAAGGTAACAGAGGCCGCAGGAATCGGTTGGGAAGGTGTAATCCAAAAGGTGAAGGGAACCACCTATGCTCGGCTCCTTGTCCACTAAATAGACTTCAGCTCCTGTTTCAGCCAGAAGCAAAGCTGTTTCCATTCCGGCGATGCCGGCCCCGATTACGAGAACTTTGGCCTCCATGGTGCTACCCCCTCTTTTGGAAGTTTAAGATTTGCCTTACCCTACAATTTCCTCAACCATGGCCAGGTACTGCAAAGGCGTAAAGTTCCGGACCCGCGAAGCCTTGTTCGGGCAGACTACAGCACAGGCCCCGCAGCCCTGGCACAGCGCAACATTAACCGTAGCGATGCCCTTCCAAGGGTGAAAGGCCCGCGCTTCATAAGGGCAAGCTTCTATGCACAAACCGCATCCGGAGCAAAGTTCCTCTATTACGTAAGCTACGGTAGGCTCTTGAACAAGCTCTCGCTGGGCAAA
>CAZPWR010000093.1:0-6635 GCA_964590555.1 uncultured Anaerolineae bacterium
AGGGGCCAAAGAAGATGAGGCTTATGCCGTATTTTTTTAGGACCGCGCACCTTTCTTCGCCAGACATTTGGGTGAAGAAGGCTTGCATTAGCTCTTTCTTACGGGCGAAATCTATGGTCTCCATTTCGTGACCGATGAAAACTTTGCGCCCAATACGGGCCGGGATAAGGTTGCCCGTGATGTAAGAAGAAAGGATTACATCATCGGACGTGGAATGGGCTTTGAGCCAGTCCACAGCCTTTGTTACCTCGGAAGGATAGAAAAGGTCTGGATGACCAGTGAAGGCACCGTAGAAAGCAAGGCCCAAAAGTACAAGGTTGGAAATGGAGGCCGTAGCTACGAGGGCAAACCTCAAAGGCCCGATTCTCCGCTTAAGGAAGTTCGGGAAGGAGGGTTCTAAAACTCTGTGCCATCCCCATGAAGCTAAGATTCCTCCGGCCAGCATCCAGCCCTCGGTCAGGCGGCGCTGGAAGTTCCAGGGGCCATAGGCTAAAACCAAAGCCAGGATTGCCCAGCTGAGAGGGAAAACTTTCTTCAATATCGGCACCTTAGGGGTAACAGCTCCAAAAACTGCTAAAAAGCCTACGAGCCCAGCTCCAACAACATAATGGGGCAAAGGCGGGGAAAGGGTAAGGTTCTGAGCCGCCCAACCGTAAAAAACTGGGTTGTGGGTAAAAAAGGAGGTAATAGTAAAGCACAATAGGGGCTTGGAAAATGAGCATCAGCCCAAGTGCTGCTGCCCCTCGGAAAGGAAAACGCCTCTCAATTGCAGCTTTTAGGCTCCAGAATACAGCTGGCACAAGGTTCAATATCAGCGGCATGTAGGGATGAATCAGAGTAAGGGCGAGGCCACACAGAGCAGCTCCTATTATTTCCCTCGCCTTCGGGCCTTGCGCATCCCTCAAAAGCAAAATCCAGGCCAGAAGCATGAAGGAGAGGGAAAAAGTGAAGTGGGGGAAAGCCAAGATGGAAAAGAAGAGGTAAAACTCGGAAAGCCAAAAGTCAATGGCTAAAACGGATAAGAAGGGTTGAACGAGCCAGCCTATACCCGAGCCGAGGGAGGCCAAAAGGAAGGCCGTCCGACGCTCTTCCTTTTCCTCCATGAAAAGGGCTATGAATCTGTAGGCCAGAATGAGGAGCAGCATTCCTCCTAAAATCCTGGCCAGATGGTAAGTTGCGACCAAGCTAAGGTGCAAGGCACGGGCGAGGTGACCAAGCGCAAGGTAAAAGGGGTGAACGAAGCCGCCTTCGTGGGGTTCCGAGGTGAACAATGACTTCCAACGCCAGCTACTTTGATAACCTTGCTGCATTTTAGCCAAATGGCTGTTGTAATCGCTCAGGTCGTAAAAAGCGCCGACGAAAACCCTCTCAGGTGAGGAGCAAAGGTGACCAGCCAAATAGGGCAAAGTGGTCAGAGCCACCACGAAAGCCGAAACCCCTATCGCCCAGAGCCACTCCCTTCTTTCCACTCCCGACATCTCCCCAACGGGATTAAGGCTTGTCCATCCTCTCGCCCTCGCACTTTCAGGCGCTCCCCCGTATCCCAGCGGTATATCCCTACAGCCAAGGAGAAGGGGCCATTGGGCAAGTCAGGGGGCAGGTCCATTGTGTATCTATCCCATATGAGTTCACCAGGCATCCAGGAAGAAGTAGGCTTCTCCCCATTTAGCGGTGGCTGATCCCGCTGCGCCCACTTCCGGCCGCTTGAGTCCAAGAGGTGAACGAAGACTGAATAATCCCGGTCAAATGGCTTCAGGGCTTGCCAGAGCAACTCAATCTCAAGCCTTTCGCCAGGCTTTGGTTCCCCATTGCGCCGGCAATCCACCAATATCGCATTATCATTGCCTATAACCGCTAAGGGTACGGGCTGCGGGGCATAATCTACAAAATTGGGCTCAAGGTAACGGTAGCTTCCCAATAGGACCAGGACTAAGAGGGCAGCCCGCAAAGGCCAATCTTTGAGGGCGGGGATGTATTTTAATGACATTGCCCCGAAAACAGCTAGGCCTAAAGCAGCAAAGCCCAGAATTTCCCAAGGGTATCGGAGGAGCTTCCAGCAGTAGGAAATTTTCCAGAAAAAGTAGGCTGGGGGTAATGAAAGGAAAATGGGGATTAAGGCCAAAGCTAAGGCGAAGCTTCCCTCCTTGTCCCTCGCCTTTGCCCAGCCTGAAAGGGAGAGGAGGGAAAGGGCTAAAGGAATAACCCCCAGCTGGAAGGGCATCTCTTCAATCCAGCCAGGGGAGCTTGCTTTTACCCCCCACCAGGCCGAAAAAATCTGGTGGGGAAGGATTAAGTGGGCAAAGAATTCAGGGTTAGGGCCGGGGAAGAAGGTTCGGGTAAAGGGGTAAAAGGTAAGGCCCAAGAGAAAGGCAAGGAGGGAGAAAAGCCAGCGGCGTTGAAGCAAGGCATAAATTGCTCCTGCTACAAGGGCAAAGACAGCAAGCCCAGGGTTGGTCAGGGCCAGGAGGATGCTTATCCCCGAAGCAGCGAGGAGGGCAAAAGATTGCTTTCGGGCACTGCTTAAAGCGGCAAAGAGCCAGGGAAGTAGGCCCCAGAAGAGAGGCTCTCCCAATTCTCCCCTTACATAAATTGCGGCTAAGATGAAAGGGGAGTAGGCGTAGAGGGTGGAAGCGAGCAGGGATTCTGGGCCTTCCCTTTGGAGCCAGAAGAAAACTCCAAAAGCTCCCAAGGTCAAACTCAAAGCCCAAATGGCTTTCACCGAATCGGCAGCTGTGAGCCCAACCTTCTGGAGCCAAGAGGCTAATAGGTAAGCTAAAAAGCCCCCCTCACCCAGGGGGTTCCAGGCCCACTCGCTGGTCCTATAAACCGGAAGGAATGTGCTTAAAGTGCGGATGAAGCCTGGGTAAGTGAGGGGGGCCAGGGCTGGGATGAGGAGTGCGAGTAGCAATAAGGCTTTCTTCAAAGCACTTCCTCCTCAATCTCGGCTATGGTGCTCTCCAGAATTTCCAGCCCTTCGTCCAGAAGCTCTTTGGTTATCACCAAAGGAGGCATTATCCTTATTGAACTTAACCCGCTTCCCAAAATCAGCAAGCCTTTCTCAAAAGCCCGGTAAAG
Organism: uncultured Anaerolineae bacterium; assembly: GCA_964590555.1. Lineage (GTDB taxonomy): Bacteria > Chloroflexota > Anaerolineae > SpSt-600 > SpSt-600 > SpSt-600. The sequence goes on from CAZPWR010000093.1 coordinate 3,076, forward strand.
GACCTTGTCCCTAATTTCAGGGATTGGCTCGCGGGTTTTGCGGTCCTTCACCAGCTCAACCCCTATCATCAAGCCTTTGCCCCTTACTTCTCCGATTAAGGGATGCCTTTCGGCTGCTTGGCGGAGGCGATTTAGGGCATATTGGCCCATAGTAGCCGCGTTCTCAATAAGCCCGTTTTCCAGAAGCCTTATGGTAGCCAATGCCGCCGCACAGGAAATGGGATTGCCGCCAAAGGTATTTCCGTGAGCTCCTGAGGGCCAGGTCATGAGGGACTTGCGCGCCACCATTGCTCCCAAGGGCAATCCCGAGGCGATTCCCTTCGCTATGCAGACGATGTCTGGCTCAACCCCCCAGTGCTCAATGGCGAACATCTTGCCTGTGCGTCCCATCCCAGTCTGAATTTCATCCACAATGAGGAGGAAGCCATATTTATCGGCCAAAGCTTTCAGGCGAGGGAAGAATTCAGGAGGGGGTACTATGTAGCCGCCTTCTCCTTGGATTGGCTCCACAAAGACTGCGGCAAACTCATCGCCGGGAGCGTAAGTCTTGAAAACGACTTCTTCAATGTATTGGACGCAGTAAAGGTCACAAGATGGGTATTCCTGGCGGAAGGCGCAGCGGTAGCAATAAGCGTAGGGGACATGGACTACTCCAGGGACGAGGGGGAAAAAGCCGCGTCGCTGGACTGCTTTGGAGCCTGTAAGGCTTAAGGAGCCCATAGTGCGGCCGTGGAAGCTTCCGATGAAGGCCAATGTGAGGGGTTTTCTGGTTACGTAGCGAGCAAGCTTGAAAGCCGCTTCTATGGATTCGGTTCCGGAGTTGGTAAAGAAGACCATGGTTTCTTCCTTGATTGGGACGATTTCATTGAGTTTTTCCGCCAGCATTATTTGGACCGGGTAATAGAAGTCGGTTCCGGCCATGTGGATGAATTTTTCAGCCTGTTCTTTTATGGCTTGAACGATTTCAGGGTGGCAGTGGCCTGTGTTGACCACAGCAACGCCGGCGTTGAAATCAATGTAGCGGTTCCCATCTACATCCCACACTTCAGCGCCTTGCCCCCTTTCCATTACGAAGGGGTAAGGGCGGGTATACGAAGGGGAGAGGACTTTCCGGTCTCTTTCCACCCATTCTCTGGCCTTCGGTCCTGGTCTCATAGAGCACCTCCTTAAGGTGTTATTCTATCCCCAACCCCGCATATTGGGGTTAAAATAGGCTCGCAGGGTTTTATGCCCCGCTCGTGGTTTCCCTTCCTCGTAGCGCAAGGGTAAGGAGATATTGAGAGCACATCCCCCAAGTCCCTGCAGTGTTGCTCCCTGGGACTTCCGGTTTTGCTCACCCCCGCGAAGCCCGCTTTAAAGGTTTAATTCCCCTCGCAGGGGACGGGAGCTGGGGGGAGGGGCTTTTGCTTATTTGCCATCCGTTAAGTTGAAAAGGGGTAAAGCTTTCGGCTTCCCTGGCTTTGTAGAATGCTTTTGGCCTAAGACTTTCCCCTTAAAACTGCCATCCCATAGCTTTACAGTAAAGCTATCTCCTGGCTGAAGCTGGAATGCACTTTTTACAATATCACCCAAACTGGAATAGATTAAGGCGTAGCCCCTCCTGAGAACCCCAAGGGGGTTAAGGGCCTCCAGCTTCTCGGCAAGGGTTTGGGTTTGGCTTTTTTTAAGGTTCAGCCCATTAAGCACCGCACGGCTTAAACGTTCCCCCAATTCGTCTACTTGTTGCCGTAAGAGAGAAATCCGTGCAGAAGGGGAATAAGCAATGAAGGCCTTCTTCTCCGCTTCCAGCCTCTGCTTAGCTTCCTGAAGCTTGCTCCTGAAGGCCAGCTCTATCCTTTCCTCAAAAGCCCGAATCTTTTTGAAAAGCTCCTCCCGGTCGGGCACGGCGAGCTCAGCCGCAGCTGAAGGGGTTGGGGCACGCACATCGGCAGCCATATCGGCCAGGGTGTAATCTATTTCGTGGCCAATCCCGCTTATTACCGGAATTTCCGAGGAAGCCACCGCTCTCACTACTCGCTCATCGTTGAAAGGCATGAGCTCTTCAAAAGAGCCTCCCCCTCGCGCTAAGATTATGAGGTCAACTTGCCCCCAGGAATTGAGTATTTGAATGGCTTCCACTATGCTTGAAGGGGCCTCATCTCCTTGGACTAAAGCTGGCGAAAGGATAATCTCGGCCAATGGGTAACGCCTGCCAATTATCCTAAGGATGTCTTTTATGGCCGCACCGAAAGGTGAGGTCACAAGCCCAATACGCCTTGGGAAAAGAGGCAAAGGCCTCTTGCGAGCTTGGTCAAAGAGGCCTTCTTGGCTCAGTCGGGCTTTGAGTTGCTCAAGCTGCAAGTATAAAACGCCAACCCCTACTGGCTCCAGTTCGTCAACATAAAGTTGATAGGTCCCCTTCGGGGGATAAATGTCCACATAGCCGTGGGCTATGACATGGTCGCCATCGGAAGGGATGTAAGGGAGGGAGGAGGCTAATTCCCGCCACATTACGCATTGTATTACAGCCTTTTCATCCTTGAGGGAGAAATAGCAGTGGCCTGAAAGGGCGAAGGAGAAGTTGGAAACTTCCCCTTCAACCCAGACATCTTGCAGGGTATAATCCGAGGAGACTAAGAGCCTTATATGCTCCGTAAGCTCCGAAACTTTCAGGCATCTTGACCCTTCCAGCAATACTTATTCCTCCTCAAGGTACATTGGCATCACCACGTGGGTGAAGTCCTCTCCATCGGCTGGCTTAAGGACCCCAGGGCTTGAGGAAGTGGTGGCTTCCAGGGCAATTTCGTCTTCCTCCATCACCGAAAGGGCTTCTATTAGGTATTTAACGTTGAAGGCGATCTCCAGAGGTGCACCCTGAACTTTCGCCTCCACCTGGCTTATGTTATCCCCGTACTGGCGGCTCGTGGCCCTTATGGTCAAAGAACCCGGAAGGAGCTCCGAAGCTGGGGATATCTCCAGCTTGACCATGTTGTCCCTATCCTTGGCGAAAAGGTGGGCGATCTTCAGAGCTTTAAGGAAAGCATCCCTCTTCACCACTACGCGGGTATTGTATTCTTTAGGAATGAGGGCTCGGAAATCGGGGTAAGTGCTTTCTATAAGCTGCGAGAGGAGCTCAATGGCCATGACAGGGCCTTCGGGCTGGCCTTTGAGGTGGAAGAGGATTTGGTTCCTACCTTGAGGGATTAGGATTTCAATCGGCTGGGATTCATCGGCTTCGGTGGCAATGCGGGCAAGTTCATCAAGGGCTCTGGCTGGGATTATGACTTCAAATGAGCCTTCCACTGGCTGGGGTAAGATGACGTTCCTTACGGATAGGCGGTATCCATCGGTAGCGGCGAGGGTTAGTTGAGCGCCCTCCAGGGAGGTGAAAGCTCCGCTCAGGAACGGGTGGGTCTCCTCAGAGGCTGCGGCAAAGGTCACCTGCTGGATGATTTTGCGCAAAGTGGCCGGCCTCAAGGGGGTGACAATCCTGGTGCTTTGGTTTTCCAGCTTGGCGGCAGTCATCACTTCCGGAAATTCCGTAGCGTCTATCCCCCTTATGTTGGCTTCAAAGCGTCCGC
>CAZPWR010000094.1:0-4764 GCA_964590555.1 uncultured Anaerolineae bacterium
CCCTCAAGCCCAGCAGTATCGGACGGCCCCTCCCAGTTGAGCTGGGAGATTTCACGCCCGCCTTACCAGGCCGCCTGCGCGCGCCTTACGCCCAGTGATTCCGGGTAACGCTCGGGCCCTACGTTTTACCGCGGCTGCTGGCACGTAGTTAGCCGGCCCTTATTCCGGGGGTACCGTCCTTCCTCTTCCCCCCGAAAAGGGGTTTACACCCCGCAGGGCTTCTTCCCCCACGCGGCGTCGCTGGGTCAGGCTTTCGCCCATTGCCCAAGATTCCCCACTGCTGCCTCCCGTAGGAGTCGGGGCCGTGTCTCAGTCCCCGTGTGGCCGGACACCCTCTCAGGCCGGCTACCCGTCATAGGCTTGGTAGGCCATTACCCCACCAACTACCTGATGGGCCGCGGGCCCCTCCCGAAGCGGCGTGGCGCCTTTCGGCTAACCACACCCTTTACTTCGTGGGCCTCTAACCCCACGAAGCACATGGGGTATTAGCCCTAGTTTCCCAGGGTTATCCCCCTCTTCGGGGCAGGTCACCCACGTGTTACTCACCCGTTTGCCGCTGGGAAGCCGTACCCCAAAGGGGCCTTAGGCTTCCCCGCTCGACTTGCATGTGTTAGGCACGCCGCCAGCGTTAACCCTGAGCCAGGATCAAACTCTCCATCGGAGAATTTTCCCAGCTTTATGGCCGCTTACCCGCCCTGCCTTCCTACTACTTTTCAGCTGTTAAGGTGCTTTAACCGCTTTATATTATACCACACCTTCCATCCCTTGTCAAGTCCCCAACCCTGCCCAACTTCCACCACACAGCACCATTTATATTATACCCACGCCTCGCCACTTTGTCAAACTTCTTGAGGTCAGCCACGACCACCAAATTGCAATTTAAATTATACCCATCCCTCCCCACTTGTCAAGCCAGATGGAGGCTAAACGTAATGGATTGCGAACCGAGTAACGCCAGGTCGCTTTCATCCGAAGTGCAGGTTGGGCTCCTAAAGATTGCATCATATCCACGGTCTGGTAAAATCGTCGTAAATGCGAGGGCGGCCTCGGCGCTAAGGTATACCCACATTTATGGGTACGCTTCGCTTATTTTTCGAACACCCTCATAGCAATAGGTTGACAGAAATCCCATCAGCCTGTATAATTTAATTAGCTTGTGGGGATGCTGTGGGTTCGACAGGGAACCGGTGGTCCTGGGTGGCAAGCCGAGGCGCCCCAACCTCGTAAAAAGGGGTTCTTTAAAAAAAGTGCCAACTACGCTACTGTTCCCATGGCCGCTTAATTAAGCGGCCACGTCCTCCTTGGTCTCCCCCCGAAGGGCCAGGGAAGGGCGTGAGAAAATTCGGGGTGCGATAGCCTGATGCCGAATAAGGCTATCTAAGAAGCTATTCGGCTGGCCCGAAACACCCTGGTCGGCTCGGGAGGTTTCGGGCGAGATTAAGGAGCCGACTAAGCTTGTAAACCATCCAGGGCTAAGTTCTCTGGACGCGGGTTCAACTCCCGCCATCTCCACTTTAAAGAGGCTTAGGATTATGGAGGAGATTATACCTGATTCTCTGCTAAGGGCAGTGGGGAAAGTTTTCTGGATTGAAAGCTTCTCCCCAGTGCCGAGAGCAGATGGTGCTTTTCAATTCAAAGGGCGGTTCCTTTGCGATTCTGAAGAAGCTTACGCTCTTTTGAGTGCGAATTTAAAGCCTTTAGGCTATACCCCCCTTTTCCGCGAAGATGAAGACGGCCCTAAAATCATAGTTGTCCCCGGCGTAATAACGGAATCCCCTCCAGCCAAATTTTTGAGCCTTTTGCTTTTTGCCCTGACCCTTATCTCAGTTGTCTTCACCGGGGTTTTCACTGGCGAAAGGCCAAGTTTATTGTCCGGCCTGCTTTTTGCCATCGCTCTTTTGGGGAGCCTTGGAGCCCACGAGCTCGGCCATTACTTCGTTTCCCGAAAGCTTGGCTCTTCTGTTAGCCTGCCTTACTTTATCCCCATGCCTTTAAGCCCTTTCGGGACGATGGGAGCTATCATAAGGATGAAATCCCCGCCCTTGAACCGCAGGGCTCTCATAAGGATAGGGGCGGCTGGGCCTCTGGCTGGCTTAATAGTGGGCATCCCGATGACCATAATAGGGCTAATGCTTTCCAAGGTTGAAACCCTCCCAGCCGATCAGCCCTATTACATGGAAGGCAACTCAATCCTCTATCTCCTGATTAAACTCCTTCTTTTCGGCCAAATCCTCCCTTCGGGCGGGAAGGACGTTCTACTCCATCCGATGGCCTTCGCTGGATGGGCAAGCCTCATGGTCACCGGCCTTAACCTCATCCCGGCGGGGCAGTTAGATGGAGGACATATAGCTTATGCTCTTTTGGGGAAGAAGGCCAAAGTCCTCAATTGGGTGATCATAGGAGCCCTTTTGCTGATGGGCTTCTGGTGGCAAGGATGGTTCATTTGGGCCCTCCTTATCGCTTTACTGGGGCGAGAACACGCCAGACCTCTGGATGAAGTAACCCCTCTCAGGCCCATAGATCGCCTCATAGCTTGGGCCATGTTTTTAATTTTCGCCCTTCTCTTCACCCCTAAGCCCCTGGTGCTGGTCTATTAGCAAAAGGAGGTGATGGTCCTTGGAGAAATCCCAGCGGATTAAGGCTGATGTTTGGACAGAAGGGATGTGCGTTCTACTGCTCATCTTCTACCTGGTAGCCACCCTTTACGTTGCCTTCATGATTTACTTGACGGCAAAGTTGTGGGCCTTTAACTATTTTGCTTCAACTCCATTTTCTATCCTCAAAAAAGTGCCTGGGATATCCTCGGCTCCCCAGCAGAACCAGCAGATGCGGGAGGTTCTAAGCCTTCCGGATATCCAGAGGGGCGAGAGGATAAACATACTCCTTCTGGGTGAGGATAGGCGCCCCAGCGAGCAAGGGCCTTCGCGGACCGATACCATTATCCTCATCAGTGTTGAGCCTAACTTTAAAACTGTTTCCATGCTCTCCATCCCCAGAGATTTGTGGGTGCCTATCCCTGGCTACGGCGAAGGGAGGATAAATACTGCTAATATCATCGGCGAGAAAAATGGCTACCCCGGCGGAGGCCCAGCGTTGGCTAAAAAGACCGTCCAATACAACTTTGGCGTCCCAGTCCACTACTACGTGAAGATAAACTTTGAAGGATTCAAGAGAATTATTGACCTCATCGGCGGGATTGACATCTACGTAGAGAAAGAAATAAACGACCCAACTTACCCAGCTTACGACGGTTATGGCTACGAACCTCTGTACATCCCTGCCGGTTGGCATCATATGAATGGAGACTTAGCCTTAAAGTATGCCCGTACCCGGCACGGCTCTTCGGACTTTGATCGGTTGCGCCGTCAGCAGCAAATTATAATGGCGGTGCGGGAAAGGGTAATGAGCTTGGACCTCATCCCCAAACTTTTGCCTAAACTTCCTGAACTTGCCCAGAGCTTTTCGGACTCAATTCAAACCGATATCCCAATGGATGTGATACTGGAGTTGGCAGCGATTGCCCGGGAGATAGAGCCTCAGAACATAAAGAGGGCAGTGATTGATAGCTCTATGTGCTTGAGCACTGTAACACCAGCCGGGGCCGATGTTCTCATACCCCTGCGGGAGAAAATCCGCCCACTTATAGAGGAGCTTTTTGCTACTCCAACCCCAGTCGTAGCGCAGGTGTTGAGCCAGGAAGCCCTGGAAAAGCAAAGGCTTGCTGCGGAAGGGGCAAAAATTGTGGTCCAAAATGGCACGGGTAACGAAGAGCTTACAGAGAAAGTGGTTAAATTCCTTTTGGACAAGGGCTTCCAAGTTGTGGCTTATGGCCCTGCTGATAGAACTGATTACCAGCATACTGTGATTGTGAATTACACTTACAAAAATTACACCTTAGAGCAATTGGCTCTCCTTTTCAACGTTCGTCCTGAAGAAATTCGCCACAGCCCTGTCAACCTCAACGGGATAGACATAAGGGTAATCGTAGGCAAAGATTTCAGCTTCCCCAGCGACCGTTGAGGTCAAGGAGGCGAGCTTATGGACAAAGAGACCATTGAGGTTTTGGTGGGGAAAGCGTTGGAGGCACGGGAAAAAGCCCATGCCCCGTATTCAAAATACAAAGTAGGGGCAGCTCTCTTGGCTAAATCGGGGGCAATTTACACCGGATGCAATGTGGAGAACGCGTCTTACGGGCTCACTGTATGTGCGGAAAGGGTTGTTATTTGCAAGGCTGTTTCCGAGGGGGAAAAGGACTTCTTGGCCATAGCCGTGGTCACTTCCAATGGAGCTCCCCCTTGCGGGGCTTGCCTCCAAGTTATGGCTGAATTTGTGGCCGATTTCTCTTCGTTCCAAGTGATTTTGGTTAACGCTGAAAAGCAGTGGCGGGTTCTGACCCTAAAAGAACTTTACCCGTTTGGGTTTACTTCTCGGTTCCTTTGGGAAAAATAAAAGTGGGCGGTACTGGACTCGAACCAGTGACCTCAGCGATGTCAACGCTGCGCTCTAACCAGCTGAGCTAACCGCCCACCTAAATATATTATACCACAAATAGCAGACAAAGCAAGTTTGATTGAGAAGCTGCGGGTCGGCTTACTACTTGCAGAAGGCTTGCAAGAATCCAAGCAGGCAGGAAGTTGTAAGGTCGGCGGAGCGCACCTCCGGCCAAAGGCTCAAAAATGAAGCCCTATAGTTGGGATGCCTCCCGGTGGGGTTGAAATTTGACAAAAGTTAAAGCTCTCGGTATAATAAATAAACAAGTTGCCC
>CAZPWR010000095.1:0-1676 GCA_964590555.1 uncultured Anaerolineae bacterium
CCTCCCCCAAGGCCAACGTTTTTCATCGCGCAGGCGATTCCCCAGGCCCTCCTCTTAGTCCCTTCCACCGGGATGAATTCAGTGCGCTTGACCTCTTCTTCAACCCTGTCCAGAGTTTCCAGTAGCCCCACGCTTTCCTCAAGGAGCTGGCCCAGGGCGGTCTTCGCCCCTGGCCTCAGGGCATTTATCCGGCGGATTTCAAAGGGCGATAGGCCCAGCTCCTCAGCCATTATGTCCATCTGGCTTTCTATGGCAAAAGCAGCCTGAGGCACGCCGAAACCGCGGAAGGCTCCTGAGGGCGGGTTGTTGGTGTAGACGGCATAGCAATCCACCTTTACGTTGGGGACTTGGTAAGGGCCGGATATGTGCGTAGCGGTGCGGGTCATCACGTGCTCGCTCAGGGAAGCATAAGCTCCGGCATCGCCGTAGATTTCGGCTTCCAGAGCCAGCAATCTCCCTTCCTTGGTGACCCCGGTCTTGAGGCGAATCGTGGTGGCGTGGCGCTTGGGATGAACCCTGAATGATTCCTCGCGGGAGAAGACCAGCTTGACCGGGCGGCCGGTCTTGAGGGCAGCCAGGGCCACGTGTATCTGGACGGAAATATCCTCCTTCCCTCCGAAAGCTCCTCCGATGTAGGTCCCAACTACCCTTACCTTCTCTTCCGGTATGGCCAAGCTTTCGGCTATCTGGCGTCGGTCAAGGAATGGGATCTGGGAGCCGACGTAAACGGTGATGTTCCCTTCGTGGTCAATCGTAGCGACCCCGGCCTCAGGCTCAAGGAATGCATGCTCGTAGGTTGGGGTGTGGTAGACCCTCTCCACAATCAAATCGGCCTGGGCGAAAGCTTCTTCTACATTGCCTCGGCGGATGGAGATGTGCTTGAGGAGGTTTCCGCCTTCGTGGACTTTTGGGGCATCGGGTTTCAGGGCTTCCTGGGGCGAGGTGACGACAGGCAGAGGTTCGTAATCAACTTCTATAAGCTCCAGGGCCTGGGCGGCGACCTTCTCACTTTCGGCTACGACCATGGCGATGGCATCGCCCACGTATCTTACCTTATCCATGGCGAAGACGGGCCAATCCTTGCGCACGACACCGTGGGTCTTATCGCCTGGGACATCCTTAGCCGTTAGGACAGCGACCACGCCGGGGAAAGCCTCGGCTTTGCTCGTATCCAACCTCAGTATACGGGCGTGGGGGTATGGGCTTCTCAGCACCTTGGCGTAGAGCATGCCTTCAAAATAGAGGTCGGCGGCATAGATGGCTTTGCCTGTAGCTTTGAGGATAGCATCGGGCTTGGGGGCATTGTTCCCGACTACTCTTAAGGCTGATACTTTGCTGGGTATAGCTGGGGGTATGTATCCATCGCCCCGGATTTCGGAGGCGGCTGCCTTTATCGCTTTTATGATGGAGGAATAGCCTGTGCAGCGGCAGAGGTTGGGCTGGATAGCCTTTACAATTTCCTCATCGGAAGGGGAGGGGTTCTGGTCTAAGAGGGCCTTAGCGCTCATAATCATTCCTGGGGTACAGAACCCGCACTGGATTGCTCCGTAATCAATGAAAGCCTTCGGGATTGGGTGGAGTTTGCCCTCTCTGGCTAATCCTTCAATTGTTTCCACTGAAGCGCCGTTGGCCTTTACGGCCTTGTAGGTGCAGGAGCGGACAGCCTTCCCGTTCAC
>CAZPWR010000096.1:0-7718 GCA_964590555.1 uncultured Anaerolineae bacterium
TATAGTTCCCGAATGCACCAAAAATAGCTCGTCTTGGTCCAGATGCTTGTGCCAGGCTAAGGTTCCTTGGCAGAGGTATATTGAGACGGCGAAGTCTTCAATGTAAGCAAGTTCAATCATGGTGGAAGGTCTGGTAAGGCGTGCTCCTTGGCGAGAGACGTTTACTTTGTACATCAAAGGCCCACTCCGTCAATGGGAGCTCCGCATTGGTAACAATGACCATCGGTTATGCGATATTCCAGGATGCTGAAGCCGAAGCGGCGGATCAGGAGACGGCCGCAGTTGTAGCAATAAGTGTTTTCTCCTTCGCTGCCGGGGACATTCCCTTCGTAGACGTAGCGGAGGCCGGCTTTCAGGCCTATTTCCCGCGCTTTATGCAGTGTTGCTACAGGGGTTGGAGGCCGGTCCAGCATCTTATAGTGGGGGTGAAAGCGGCTGACATGCCAGGGTGTTTCAGGGCCGAGCTCTTTAGCGATGAAATCAGCGATGAAGCGAAGTTCTTCCTCGGAATCGTTGAGGCCGGGGATTATGAGGGTAGTGACTTCAACCCATATCCCCATGGACTTCATCTTCTTGAGCGAATCCAGGACGGGCTGAAGCCTTGCCCCGCAGTATTTGCGGTAGAATTCGTCCTTCCCGGCTTTGAGGTCAACGTTAGCAGCGTCAAGGTATGGGTGGAAAGCTTCAAGCATTTCGGGGGTCATGTAACCGTTGGTCACGTAGATGTTAGCGATTCCTTCTTGATGGGCCAGGACGGCGATGTCGTAGGCGTATTCAAAGAATATAGTGGGTTCGGTGTAAGTGTAGGCAATGCTTCGGGAGCCGTAGCGTTTGGCGTTGCGCACAATGATTTCTGGGGGAACGTTCCCGCCAAGGATGCGGCCTTCTTCGCGGGGCATCTGGGATATTTCCCAGTTCTGGCAGAACTGGCACTGGAAGTTACAACCCACTGTAGCTATGGAGAAAGCGGTAGTCCCTGGGTAGAAGTGGAAGAGGGGTTTTTTCTCCACAGGGTCCGCAGCTTGGGATATAACTTTGCCGTAGACGAGGGTGTAAAGGGTGCCGTTGCGGTTTTCTCTCACTCTGCATATTCCAAGTTTCCCCGGGGGAATTTTGCACCGATGAGCGCAGAGGTTGCATTGGACCCTTTCGTCCTCTAATTTTTGGTAAAGTCGCGCCTCCATCATCACTTTCCTCCCTTGGAAAAGTATAGCATTTTTCCAGAGGCCAGGCAACTTCATTTTACCCAAGGGCGCGTCATAAGATTGCGGTGGGTATTCCGTTCTCCTGCCCCGTCTGTTAATGGTTTGCCAGCGTCTTGGGGCCCAATCGTGGCCCCAGCGCAGTAAGGCAGCTGCTCATAGCTACCCTACGCTCTCCCGCCTTATCTTGCGGCCGGGAACAACTACTCCGTTGGAAAGCCGAAAAGCCCTGCAACGGAGGCCAGCCTTTAGTCCGAGAGGCTGATTTAAATCGGCATGAAAGGGGAAGGGGCGCTTTAGCGTCATTCCGCTGCCTGGGCCTGATTGTTTACGGCCAAGCGGGGCTTTAACTGGCAAAGTCCTTTAAGAAGCACTCCACAAGGTTCAGGGCGCTGAAATCCCCGAAGGTAAGCCAAGTTATGAAAGGCTCTCTTCCCACAACTTTGCGGGCTATGGCTTTGGGCGGTAAGCCCTGCCGATGCAGTTCCAAGATTGTATCCCTAAGCTCGGTTAAATGCTCCAGTTTTGCTTTTATCTTCTCTTGCCCATCTTTGTAGATTGTTCCACTGCCGGGGAAAAGGTAACTTATCTCAAGGGAAGCCATTTTCTGAAGAGACTCTATGATTTGCTTTGGCCTGTAAACTTTCCGATACGCTCGGTCTTTCCCTCCCACGTAAGCATCCCCGCAGAATAGCCATCCTTCCGATGGCTCGTATAGGGCTATGTGGTCCGGGGAGTGGCCAGGGACTTCTATCACTTGGAAGGAGAAGTTTTCTGTCTCCAGTTTCTCCCCCACCGGCGAGCCATCGGATGGCTCCGGAATTCCCCAGAAAAACTGGCGGTATAAGCCCATGTTCAGAAGGGAAGGGTTGCGGAGGATGGGCAAGGCTTTAGGGTGAGCTTTTATTTCTACCCCCTGTTTGCTCAAAGCACGGTTGGCCCCGATGTGGTCTTCGTGGGAGTGGGTGTTAACTACGGTGTGGATGGGGGTATTTTCTAAGGCCTTCAAAAATTCGTGCTTTTGGCGAGGGCTTCCGGTATCTACGAGCAAGCCGTCCACTAAATAAGCAGAGGTGAAGTAGTAGGCCTTCCCAGGCAGCAAATCCCTGCCCATTTTGAAAACTTTTACCGGACCCACGCTTTTCACCACAAGCACTTTTGCTTTCTCCTGGAGGTAAGCTTAACGCCAAATCCTGTGTTTTTGCAACCAAAGAGCTACTGAACGAGGCACAAAACCGCTGTCTTCTATCAAGGACCCTATAACGAGGAAGGTCTCACGCAGGGTCAGGTAAATCCTTTCTTCCCAAGGGATAAGGTCAAAATCGGTGTTGGTAGGGCTTGTGTAGACAGTGAAGCCGGCTCTTCGGAAAAGTAGGCTTGCTCTAAAGAGGTGCAGGGGATGGCTTACTACAATCACGTTCTTCCATCCTTTCCGTTCGGCCAGGGCTTTGACGCTGCGCGCTTCTTCCCTGGTAGTCATCGCTCCGTCGGCTACCAGCACGTTTTCGGGGGGAACGCCTAATTCTATGGCTTTCTGCCTGGCTATGGCTGAGGCGGAGGTTGGATTATCGCTGTAGCCTCCGGCGCAGACCAGGTAGGGAGCTAAGCCTTTTCGGTAAAGGTAAACTCCGTGGCGGATGCGGGCTTCTAAGTTTGGGCCCGGTTGCGCCCCTAAAACTACAATGGCGTCAGCGGGCTGAGCCTTGTCAACCATGCCAGTAACGTAAACGTTTGAAGCGATAAGGGACAGAATTCCCACAACCGTCAAGCCAAAGCCAACCCAAAGCTTGCTGCGCATTGGGGCTTTCCCCTTAAGGGCCTTTGTAGTAAGAACTGCGAACTAAAGGGCCGGCTATTACCGCCTTAAAGCCCATTTCTTTCCCCACTTTGCTATACCACTCAAATTCCAGAGGGTGAATGTATTCGGCCACGGGGAGCTGCTTGGAGGTTGGCTGAAGGTACTGGCCTATTGTTAGGATTTGGCAACCAGCACGGCGCAGGTCTGCCATTACCTCCAAGACTTCTTGCCTGGTTTCCCCCAGCCCCAACATCAGCCCAGATTTAGTTGTCAAGCCAGCTTGTGCTGCCAAGGATAAAATGCCAAGGGAACGGCGGTAATCGGCTTTGGGGCGAACTAAGGGGTAAAGCCTTGGGACCGTTTCCACGTTGTGGTTTAGGATGTCGGGCTTTGCCTCTAAGACTTCGCCCAATGCTTTCAGTGAGCCGGCGAAGTCGGGGATGAGCACTTCAACTTTGGCCTTTGGTAGGCTCCTCCGCACTGCTTTCATCGTTTCAACGAACTGGCTGGCTCCTCCGTCGGGCAGGTCATCCCTCGTTACCGAGGTGATGACTACGTGGTTTAATCCGAGCCTTCGGGCGGCTTCGGCTACCCTCTCAGGCTCTTGGGAGTCGGGTGGTAGGGGTTTGCCTGCTTTTACGGAGCAAAAGCGGCAATTTCGGGTGCAGATGTCACCGAGGATCATGAAAGTGGCAGTGCCTCTTCCCCAGCACTCAGCTATGTTGGGGCAAAGGGCTTCTTGGCATACGGTGTGGAGTTTGAGGGATTCAACGAGGGCAAGTAGTTCTTCCACTTTTTCCCCCTGAGGGGCTTTGGCCTTAAGCCACGGGGCTTCCTTTAGCCCCCAGGTTGCTTCAAAGCCAAGCCGGTAAGCTGCCTCCACTGCTTCGGCTTCTGGGACCAGCCCAAGCTCTTGGATGATTGGCTTTTGGTCAGGCTGAGGGGAGAAGATAAGGTAGCTTTTAGCTTTGGGATGTGAATTGAGGAGGAGAAAACCATCAACTAAGCCAAAGCGAGAGGCTTTAGCCATGTGCTGTGTAAAATCAAGGGCTCGGCGTTCTTCCATAGGGCCGAGCCTCAATATTGCCAGTTTCCCTTTCACCATTTGGGGATATAGAGCGCTTTGCCCAGAAGGTCTCGTGCCGCTTCTTGGCGGCTTTCGGTAAGGCAAGGGTGCCCAGCGATGGCATCGGCCAAGTCTTCAGCCAAAGCCTCCAGCTTTATGGCCAAAACTGCTTGGTCAATTAGCTCCGTAGCCCATGGGCCTACGATGTGGACCCCAAGGATTTTCCCGTAGGTAGCCTCAGCTACTATCTTTACAGAACCAGCGGTTTCACCCATAGCCATGGCCCTGGCGTTAAGGGCAAAGGGGATAACGCTTGTCTTGACTTGATAGCCTGCTTTTTCAGCTTCTTCTTGAGTCATCCCCACCGAGGCTGCTTCGGGTCGGCCGTAGATGCAGTGGGGGATTAGGCGTTTGTCCAGAATGCTATCCAAACCCATGATGTTTTCGGCGGCTACGATTCCCCCCGCGGTGGCTTCGTAGGAGAAGCGCCCTCCTGCGGCATCGCCTACAGCGTAGATGGTAGGGCAAGAGCTCCTCATCCTCTCATCTACCGCAATTATCCCACCTTCAATTTTTACCCCAACTCTTTCCAAACCCAAGCCACCAAGGGCAGGGGTGCGTTCGGCTACCAGGACTTTGTCCACTAAAAGCTCCCGCTCCCCTTTCCGGTCAATTATGCTGACGGCCAGCTCTGAACCTTTGCGCCTTATGGATTGAACTTGAGCTTCCACCAAGATTTCAATCCCTTCTTCCCTCAGTGCTCCTCCGATCCTTTGGCGTATTTCGTCATCCTCGCCTGGCAGAACCCTTCTCTCCTTTTCCGCTATGGTTACGCGGCTTCCGAAGGCGCTAAATATTGAGGCCAAGGCGACCTGTGGGGACTCGCTTCCCAGGATGAGGAGGCGAGGGGGAACTTGGCTCAGGTTAAGAGCTTCCTCTGGAGTGATTACTCCTTCTTCGTTGATTCCATCAATCAGGGGTTTGGCGAATTCAAAGCCAGTAGCGATGACGATGGCATCTCCTGCGATGGTCTTCCCGTTTATTTCCACGGACTGAGGGCCGGAAAGCTTAGCAGACCCTTTTATTACCTCTACCCCGTTCCCGGCCAGGAGCCCTTCTATTCCCATGCGTATTTCTTCCACTATCTGGTTCTTGCGGGCCACGGCAGTAGCCAGGTCAAAGGTCATCTCTTTGAATGAGATTCCGTGCTCCTGAGCTTTTCGGATTTGAGCCAGTAGGCGGGCTGTGGTTTGCAGGGCTTCTACAGGGATGCAGGCTCTGTTGGTGCAGTTTCCGCCTATTTCCCTTCGCTCAATTAGGGTGACTTTAGCTCCCAATTGCGCAGCCCTTATAGCAGCAGCTACTCCTCCTGGCCCTCCTCCTATGATTATGACGTGGCGCACTTTAATTCCTCCTTTTCTGGGGACAATAGCTAACCTTTGCTTTCCTTGCGTTTTTGTTGCAATAGCCACGTTCCTAAGGCCCCCGCAGCTACCAGGCCCAATGAGGAAGGGCAAGGGAATGGGGGTGTGAACGGACGGGGAGCTGGGGTGGATTTCTGCATTAGGTAATTCCTCCACTTAGCATCAAGCTCGTCAAGGGTTAAGCCGTAAACTTTCTCCAAAGCCTCCTCTTGGGTGCTCCCGTTTGCGAACTCTGATAAGAATTCAAGCATCTTTTCCTTGCCATACTCTTTGAGGAGAAATTCCACGAGGCTGTAGGCCTCGGCGTAGAAAAGGTCCACTTTCTCCGGCTCCCCTACGTAGCCTGAGAGGGAGCGGACCGAAATCAATTTTCCTTCCCTTATGGCTTCCTCTAAAGCGAGGGCGTTCCTGGGTGGCAGTTCACCTTCAGCATACATAGCCAATCCCTCGTCAAGCCAGCGGGGCAAAGGAGAGCTCAGAGGGCTTTCAAATGCTTTCCCTACAGCCAAGTGGCTCAGCTCATGGGCTATGGTCTTATCCAAGTTAGGGTCAGTCCCTAAAACTACCACTGTATCCTCTGAAAGGACCATGCCCAAAGTTACCGTTGCTTCGTCAAAAGTTTGGCTGCGTGGCGGGATAGCTTCTCGCATGTCGCCGCGGGAAGCGTAGACGTATATGTTTACCGGGCCTTGGAATTCAATCCCTACGTCTTCCTTAAGCCTTTCCAGGGCTTTTTGGGCTGCCTCCAGAAGATTCCTGGCCGAATCCTCTGTCCCTTTGTACCAGTAGAGGGTAATAAAGCCGCTCTGAAGTGAGCGCCACTTGAAGCGATTATCCTCGTAGCGGAAGGAGATGGGTTCGGTCTTGAAGATGGTCCCATCCTGGGCTTCAAGGCGCCAGTAATACTTTATGAGCGTGCCTGGGGCCAAAGCACCTCGGCCCAGTTCCCATTTCCAGCTTGCTTCTATGCGAGTGCCGGGGGTGAATTGCGGAGTTTGTTTGTGCACGACGCTGGATTGACCTAAAGTGTAAAGCAAGAAGACCCGGCTTATGGGTTTTGGGGCCTCTGCTACAAGGCGGAAATTTATGCTCTTGGCGAACTCGTAAGAGTACTCGTTAGCTTCAACTTTAAGCCCCTCCTGGGCCAATGCCGGAAGCGTAAGCAGGAAAACGAAGAGCAAAATCCATGCCCACTTAATCCAGCTCTTCCACCGGGACATCCCGATATTTATCTCCTTCCTCTATGAGCATTATAGGTATGCCATCTCTGACCGGGTATTTGCGCTGGCAATCTCGGCAAACGAGCCACTTTTCCCGGATGTAATCCAAGAGGCCGGCATCGGGGCCGTTGCGCACGCAGGCTGGGCACCTGAGTATTTCCAAAAGGTCCTTCGGAATCATCCCTCTCCCTCCTCAAATGGGTTTTCCGGAGGCTCTGGGGTGCTCATGACCACTTGGCCTTTTATGTAACCTCCTTCATCCAGAAGGAAGGATTTTACGGTTATATCACCCCATATCCTCCCACCGGCGAGGAGTTCTACCCTATCGGCTTGGATAGTGCCTTTGAAGGCGCCGGATACCGATACCGCTTTGGCCGTTATATCGGCTACCACTTTGGCTGATTCCCCCAAGATGACGTTGGCCTGGGTTTTTATGGTTCCTTCGTAGAAGCCATCAATCCTTATGCTGCCTTGGCTTTCCAATTGGCCTTTGAAGCTTGCCCCAGGCCCTATGACAACTTCAATGTACGCAGGGGAAGGCTTACCCTCTCGGCTTCGCAGAATCCTCATTCCCCCTCCGTATTCAAGGAAAGGAAAATCATTGGGTCCAAAGGCTTACCGTTCAACCGGATTTCATAATGGAGGTGTGGGCCATCGGTTTTGCCCGTATCTCCGGAAAGAGCAATGACTTGCCCTTCCTTGACCTCATCCCCTTTCTTGACCAATAGGTGGGAGTTGTGGGCATAGATGGTTGAATAACCCATCTCATGAGCTATTTCCACCATGAGGCCGTAGCCTGCCTTCCATCCAGCGAAGGTCACTTTGCCCCTTTTCGTAGCTTTTACCGGTGTCCTGTACCACACTCCTATATCAATCCCTGTGTGAAACTCCTTCTTGCCCAGAAAGATGAGGGGGCCAAAACCAGAAGTTATTATGGGCTTGACATCCACAGGCCAACGAGTAGGGGCCGCTGCTAAGAGGGCAAGCTCTTGGCGAAGCTCGTCCGGG